>CANGXE010000207.1 GCA_947457525.1 Bacteroidota bacterium
AAGTGAAAAGGGACAGCAGATACTTTGAAGAATAGAGCAATCAACATCAAACCCGCTCCAATAGTAAATAAATTGGAAACTTGACCTTGTGCTGCATAAGCCGAAATTTCAGCTAAATCGAAAGAACCCGTAGCGCCATAAACTAGTGCAATACCAAACAATAAAATACCTGAAGCAAAGCTTCCCATCAAGAAATACTTCATCCCGGCTTCGTTAGAACGAGGGTCTTTCTTTTTGCTGCCCGCTAAAACATAGAGCGAAATGGATAAAACTTCTAATCCTAAAAAGAACATGGCTAAGTTGCCAAACGACACCATAGCGATAGCACCGGTTATAGTAAAAATGATAATGGAGAGATAATCTGAAATCTGGGCTTGTTCGTTCTTGTAAAAATTTCCGCTAAGCGCCACAATCAAAGCACCAATCAAAAGCAGTAAACCGGAGAAAGCAACACTAAAATTGTCGGTCATCAACATGTTGTGATAGAAACCTTGGTTGGTTCCCCAAGTCGCCATATTTAATCCCAAAATAGCAAACAAGCCAACAACCGCTGCCGGCCAAACGAATTTTCGTAGATTGAGCATTTCGATAAACATGCACAACAAACCAAGAGCCGCAGTATATATTAAAGTTTTCATTCCGTCTTTTTTGTCAATACATTAATCAATTAGCGCATCGAGTAACTTAAAATCGTTTCTAAACTTGGTTGAACCAATTGCATAAACGGTTTTGGATAAACTCCCATTGCAAAAATGCCAATAATCAAAATGGCAAAAATGGTCAATTCTCTAGTATTCAAATCTTCGAATCCGGCTGTGCGTTCGTTGGTTTCTCCGAGCATAACATATTGGTACATGCGCAACATATACACCGCACCCATAATGATAGTCAAACCGGCAACGATGCTCAAATACGTGTTGTATTCAAATAAGCTGTACAACAATAGAAACTCACCAATAAACGCATTCGTAGTTGGAAGAGCCACGCTAGCTAATACAACAATCATAAATGCAGTGGCGAACTTTGGAGCCACATGGCGAATACCTCCCAACTGAGCGATGCTCAACGTCCCTGTTCTTTGGTAAATAATGTGTGCCGCAAAAAATAAACCTACCACGTTTAAGCCGTGAGCAAACATCTGTGCTGTTGCACCTTGAAAACCTTCACGAGTTAGAGTGAAAATACCGGCTGTAATCAAACCTACGTGAGCAAAAGAAGAATAAGCTAAGAGCTTTTTCAGATCATCCTGTTTAAATGCAATAATAGAACCGTAAATTACCCCGATTACGGCAAGCACCATAATGTAAGGTGTCCAGAATTCTACTCCGGCAGGAACCACCGGCAACAACCAACGCAACAAACTGTATAAGCCCATTTTCAACATAATACCGGCTAAGAGCATAGTGCCGGCTGAAGGGGCTTCTTTATAAGTATCAGGCTGCCATGTGGGGAAAGGGAAAACAGGTATTTTGATAGCAAAGGCTAAAAACATAGCCCAAAATATCAAGGACTGTTCGTTCAAACTTAAATTAAGACCATACAATTTTTCGGTGGTAAATCCACCGGCAGTTTGGTAGAGGTAGATAAACGCGAGCAACATGAAAAGCGAGCCGGCAAGTGTATAGATGAAAAACTTGAAAATAGCGCGCTGACGAAATACCTTATCCTGATTGTCGCCCCATAGCAAGGCAATGAAATAAATCGGAATTAATGCCAACTCCCAGAAAATGTAATACAAGAAACCGTCACCAGCTAAAAACACACCCAATAAACCAAACTCCATCAACAGTACCAAGCTGTAAAAAGACTTGGCGTTATCAAGTGTTTTGTCAAAGGTTGTGGCGATAATAATAGGAATTAAGATAGCTGTCAAAGCGACCAAAGCCAAGGCTAAACCATCTAAGGTTAGATTAAAAGTAATGAGCGGATTAGCGACCCATTCCCTGGTGAATACAATAGGATTAACACCATTTTGTTTCAAAGCCAGCGCAACAAAAACAGTGGCAACCAAAGTGGCAGAACCACCAATCAAGGAAACAAACTTAGCGTATCTGTCGCCACTCAAAAATGTGAGCAAAGCAAATAGCAACGGAACTGATAGTAGTAGAGCTAGTAACATAAGCGATGGCAAATAAGCAGATTTCTACATGAATTTGAAAATGGAGATAGCCTGTTTTTTTGTGTAATTACCAACAAGCGGTTAATATTCGACCAATGAGCAACACTATTAGCCTTTCATACGTTGGCGCATGGTGGCCCAATAAGATCGACCATAGCTAGCGAAAATCTCATCTCCGGGTCGAATAGTTTTTGTGGCGGCTAACCAAATAGTATTGTCCAATTGTGTTTGAAAAGCGGCATTATTACTCAAACCATCTATTCGAGTTAAACCACGAGCATCATTGGCATACATGGCCGGACCGCGAACGTCTATGATATCATTCGTGCCATCGGCAGTGCCCAAAAAATATTCATCTCGTTCAATTTTTTCTGCTTCAGCTTCGGGATAGCGAGGGCCTTCTATGGGAATAATCAACTCTCCTTTTTTTACATAATCTAATGCAAAAAGTCCTTTGCCGGCATTAGGAATGGTAGACTTGCTGACTTTTGTTTTAATCGGTTTGGCGCTCATTAAATGATGTTGATTTATTTTTGAGGGCGCAATATTAATCCGATTGTTTAGACTAATAGCATAGCACAAGAAAAATCTGCATTGGTTATTTTTCCTGCAACCCGAACCATTTTCTCACCGAACCAATCGGCACGGTATGCCATAATCGTTCATGGAAGTAATATAGAATGATTTTAGTCATCACTTCTACCATCCCAATCTTCAATCCTGTGAGCGGATTGCCTGAATAAAACCAACCGAGAAGCATGGTGTCTATCGTGCCGACAGTCCGCCAACTGACAGCCTTTATAAAGGAGATCGTTTTGGTTTGCTCTCTACCTTTTAAAAAATGTAACCAAACGCGTTCGTGAAGGTAATACAATACCACTTTTGTAATCACTTCAGTGAAGCCAATTTTGACAGCCATAGATAGGTGTCCAGTCAAAAAGAAGGATATAACAATGGTATCAATCGTACCAACTATCCGCCAGGTTATTCCTTTGATAATACTTCGAAAATGAGATTCTGTCATAAATTTCAGTACAAACATAATAATCTCTATCGAAATAGTAGAGAATAAGTGGAAACAAAAAAATAACGCAAGGGTTTATGCTTGCGTTATCTAGATTTATTGTAAGAAAACCTTATTTTTTATCGTTAGGCGGTGATTTTGCTAAGTTTTCGCGCATAGTTGTATCTGCTTGCACATTTTGCATTTTGTAATAATCCATCACGCCTAAGTTACCGCTTCTAAAAGCTTCTGCAATGGCAATTGGAATTTGTGCTTCTGCTTCGATTACTCTTGCACGGGCTTCTTGAGCTTTAGCTTTCATCTCTTGCTCTAATGCAATCGCCATTGCTCTGCGCTCTTCGGCTTTTGCTTGTGCAATGTTTTTATCAGCATTGGCCTGGTCCATTTGTAATGAAGCACCAATGTTTTTACCGATGTCAATATCTGCAATGTCAATCGAAAGAATTTCGAAAGCAGTTCCGGCATCTAGTCCTTTTGCCAACACTACTTTTGAAATCGAATCTGGATTTTCCATCACGGATTTGTGAGAGTCGGACGAACCAATGGAAGTTACAATACCCTCACCCACGCGAGCCAGAACCGTCTCCTCACCTGCTCCACCCACCAATTGCTTAATGTTAGCTCGTACAGTTACTCTAGCTTTTGTGATCAACTGAATACCATCTTTAGCCACAGCCGTAACTGGTGGCGATTCAATTACTTTAGGATTAACTGAAAGTTGCACTGCTTCGAATACATCGCGACCAGCCAAATCAATGGCCGTTGCAGCTCTGAAATCAAGTTCAATGTTGGCCTTATCTGCGCTAATCAAAGCGCGTATAACACGG
>CANGXE010000208.1 GCA_947457525.1 Bacteroidota bacterium
ATTTTCATCAATAAAAATAGTGTGCGAAGTGCTCATGCCATCGGGTTTGATGGTATGAAAACCAATGCTGTCAGGCAAATAGTTTAAGTTTACGACCACGATCCCGCTAGCTTGTTCTGTCGTAACATAAGCAAAGCCATTATACTCTCTTACTTCTCGCCAAAAAGCCCCTTGCCCAGTAGCGCCCGGCACTAGGAAAAGCTGGGTTGGATTCGTTGGATTGGTAATGTCAACAATAGAAAGACCTTGTGTGTTGCCCACTAGTGCATACTCCCTTCCTGCTGTATCTACATAGCTGGTTAAGTTACTGCACTGCACTCCATTGGGATATGTGAGGTGGCCGAGTTGTTGAATATTTTTTTGTGCGAAAGTAAACACACTACTAAAAAGCAATGCAAACGATAAGAGAGTTGATTTCATAAATTAAATTAAACCATGAAAGTAAGGATAAACAGCAGAAACTAAAATCTGTTTAGCGGACTTTTGTTAATCTATAATCCATCACTTTGAAAACAAAGGCTTGATTGTTGCCAAAATAGTTTATGTTATCCCCAATCATTTTTTTAGTGAGGTTGAAATTATAACCTACGCCATGATACGTAACCGATTCTGAAGCATTGGCTAAATCGGCTTCATATTCCTTCCAATTTTTATCTAAAAAATGAAACACATCATAACCCAAGGCGGCATACCTGTCAGCCGTATGGTGGTATGTAGTAATAAAATTACGTAAAAAATCATTGGCGGCAGACGAAGTACTATCTATATAAAACGGGTCGCTAATGTGTGTTTGAAAATCGTTAACGTAGTCTAAACGTAGTATATCGCCATTTAACCAAGTAGGCATGCCAAACACTGTAATGTTTTTAGCATTCAACTGGCTATGTAGTATTCTAAAGTTTCCGTTCAAAAAAGCTTCGTCAAACGAGGGGATAAACCAAACATTTTTTTTGTTCGTTTTTAGTTGCTCATCTGCAGTGGTTTTTTTACCGTCAACCATCATGTCTTTTGTATTCAGGAAGACGAATGTAAATTTTTTCTCGGCCGATTTGTTATAGTTTTTTATCAACGTATCCATGTAGCGAGCTATAGATAAACTTCGTTCGCTCGGTGGGCTGTAAATAATAATGTTTCCCCCTTGAAATGAATCTACCATTGCTTTGAAAAGTTGCTCGGTATGCACCTCAATAGTTGGGGCGAGTTGAATGAGAAATGGGTTGTTTTCAGATAAAGTTTTTGAAGGACTAAATGGTTGTAGATTTAAAATCTTATTCGTTTTACAATATTCTGCTACAACACGTGCTGATGAAATCGTCATTGGTCCAATGATGGCATTCATGCCTTTTAGTTCAGGTTTATTCAACAACACATTTGTAATCGAATCGCTATTTTGATTGTCATAAACGAAAAGTTTGACGTTTTCGTTATTGGCCTCCTGTAGGGCAAGTAATAGACCTTGATAAAAATTTAAGCTATTTTGCGAATCTTCCGGCAGTCTAATTTTGTTAGCGGAGACAATATCGTTTGTGCTGAGATATGTGCCGATTTTAGAGCTAGTATATCCGGTCTGAAAAGGCAAAATCAACGCTACTTTCAGTTTTTTACTGCTTTCTTCTTGGGCTTTCGCCAACGGACTAGCAGCAAACACACAAAAGATAAAACTTAAAAGAAAAACTACTTGTCTCATGCTTGTTTTTTCAGTGTATATACTAATTCTGTGCCGAATTTAGTTATTACTCCCACTCAATAGTTGCCGGTGGTTTAGAGCTGATGTCGTAAACCACTCGGTTAACACCTTTTACATGATTGATGATTTCGTTAGACGTGCGTGCCAAGAACTCGTAAGGCAGATGACTCCAGTCTGCTGTCATGCCATCGGTGGAGTTTACTGCGCGAAGCGCCACCATGTTTTCATAAGTACGTTCATCGCCCATCACGCCTACTGACTTAATAGGAGTGAGGATAGCGCCTGCTTGCCAAACCTCGTTGTAAAGACCAAATTTTTTCAAATTCTCAATGAAGATATGATCGGCTTCTTGCAAAATGCGAACTTTCTCGTGGTCTATATCGCCAATGATACGTACCGCCAAACCCGGTCCCGGGAAAGGATGGCGATACAGAATTTCAGGAACCAAACCTAGTTCTTTACCGGCTTTGCGCACTTCGTCTTTAAATAAATTGCGAAGTGGTTCTACAATCTTTAACTTCAAAATATCCGGTAGTCCACCCACGTTATGGTGAGATTTGATAGTAGCCGAAGGACCTTTCACTGACACGCTTTCTATCACATCCGGGTAAATAGTGCCTTGCGCCAACCATTTTACTTCGGGGTGTTTGTGTGCCTCGTGTTCAAACACTTCGATGAATACACGGCCAATTACTTTTCGTTTTTTCTCCGGGTCAGTCACGCCTTTCAATTCGCTCAAGAAGCGATTGTCTGCACGTACACCCACCACGTTTAATCCCATCTCTTCATACTTGCTCATCACAGTTTCAAACTCATTTTTGCGCAACAAACCATTATCGACAAAAATGCAAAGTAGGTTGTCTCCAATTGCCTCTTCAAGGAGCAATGCAGCTACTGAGCTATCTACTCCACCACTTAATCCCAAAATTACTTTCTCGTTGCCGATTTGTTGCTTCAGGTGTTTTACTGTCTCCTCCACAAAACTAGCTGAAGTCCATTTGTGCGAGCAACCACATACTCCAAATAAAAAATTGCTTAAAATTTTGCTGCCTTCGCTGGAGTGATATACCTCGGGGTGAAATTGTAGGGCATAAACCGGATTAGTAAATGCGTCTGCTTTTGAGCGATAAGCCGCCACTTCTACCGTTTCGCTACTCGCAATGATTTCAAATTTTTCACCCACGTTTTTAATCGTGTCGCCATGGCTCATCCATACTTGACAGTTGTTATTTACCTCGGCAAATAATCTATCTTCCTTATTGGTGATTTGTAACATTGCTCGCCCATATTCGCGAACATTGCTTTTTTCTACCAATCCGCCAAAAGTTTGCGCCATCAGTTGCGCTCCGTAGCAAACTCCGAGAACCGGCTTAGCTGCTATCAGTTTTTCTACATCCACACGCGGTCCTTCTTCATCACGTACGCTAGCCGGTGAACCGGAGAGTATGATGCCTTTGATGTCGGGTGTTAACTGAGGAATTTTGTTGTAAGGATGAATTTCGCAGTACACTTCACATTCGCGCACTCTTCTCGCAATCAATTGTGTGTATTGCGAACCAAAATCTATGATGAGGATTTTTTCTGTCATGGGGCGAATATAGCGTTTAGTCTATTTTTGTCCTCAACTTGGCACGCCAATTGTCAAATATCTATAAACATTTCGTGGAAACTCTCTTCCTTTGCATCTTTACCCTAAATTACAAAAAATAATCAAACTCAATGTTGAAGAAAATTAGTATAGGAATTGTCTTGTTTTTGGTATTGTTCATCGGGGCTTTGGTAGCCATCCCATTTATTTTTAAAGGGAAGATAAATACTATTCTAAAGGAAGAAGTAAATAAGAAATTGAACGCCAAAGTGGATTATGGAGATTTCAGTTTTTCATTGCTTCGGTCGTTTCCTAATCTTCATTTCAAACTTGAAGATTTTGTCGTGGTTGGGAAAAATGAGTTTAAAGGAGACACCCTGACGCATATTCCTAATTTATACCTTACAGTAGATGTAAAGTCTGTTATAAACGGTGGACCATACAAATTTCTTTACCTAAAACTGGTAGAACCTAGCGTAAATGCAAAAGTCAGCTATTTGGGAAAAGCGAATTGGGACATTCTGAAACCATCCCCTAAATCATCTTCTGCCGGTTCGTCCGATTTTTCACTCGATTTCAAAAAAATCATCATTGAGAAAGCTAACATCATTTATGATGATAAACAAGGTAGTATATATGCCAAGTTAGACGATCTGAACTTTGAAGGTAAAGGCGATTTAACCCGAGATA
>CANGXE010000209.1 GCA_947457525.1 Bacteroidota bacterium
GCGCGGGAATACGCTTTAGGTAAAAGAGTACTTTGTGGGGAAACATTAGTTGAAGGGTTGAAAGAAAACGATAAGTTGCCTAGACCAATTATCACTCCATCTACCAAAGCGATGGAAGGTCACGATGAAGATATTTCTCGAGCCGAAATTTTAAGTAGAGGTTTGGTGCCTACAGACATCTATGAGCAAATGGAAAAATATACGTTTGCTTTGTTTGCGAAAGGCCAGCAAATGGCCAACGAGCAAGGCTTGATATTAGTAGATACAAAGTACGAATTCGGTATTGCCGATGGACAAGTGATGCTTATAGACGAAATTCATACACCTGATTCTTCGCGCTATTTTTATTTAGAAGGCTATGAAGAGCGTCAAGCAAAGGGTGAACCGCAACAGCAACTCAGCAAAGAGTTTGTTCGTCAATGGTTGATTGAAAATGGATTTCAAGGGAAAGAAGGACAAAAAATGCCCGACATGCCAGATATGTTTGTAGACACTATCACGTTTAGATACATAGAACTTTTCGAAAAAATGGTGGGCAAAAATTTTATGCCCAGTACATCAGAAAACGTATTGCATCGCATTGAGCAAAATGTGTTGAAGTATTTGGCCAGCAATTCCTAATTTTTAGTTTATATTGCTGTGAATATGACCATTCTCGGTATATCAGCATTTTATCATGACTCCGCAGCAGCTATTGTGCAGAACGGCAGTCTTGTTGCCGCAGCGCAAGAGGAACGCTTTACGCGTAAAAAGCATGATGCAGATTTTCCTATTCATGCCATAAAGTATTGTTTGCGCCAGGCAGGTGTAAGTATTAGCCAAGTTGATGCCATTGTTTTTTATGATAAACCATTATTGAAGTTTGAGCGTTTGCTCGAGACGTATTATGGTTTTGCGCCCAAAGGATTATTGTCTTTCCTCAAAGCCATGCCCGTTTGGCTCAAAGAAAAAATGTTTTTTAAGCGTTTGATGCGTGAACATTTGGAAAAGTTGGAAGGCTATGACAGCAAGAAAGTAAAGTTCTTATTTCCTGAACATCATCTATCTCATGCAGCCAGTGCGTTTTATCCTTCGCCTTTCCGCGAAGCAGCAGTGTTGACGCTCGATGGAGTAGGAGAGTGGGCAACAGCTTCGATTAGCTACGGCAATGGCGAATCGTTAGAGATAAAAAATGAATTACATTTTCCTCATTCGCTTGGTCTGCTTTATTCTGCGTTCACTTTTTTTCTAGGGTTTAAAGTAAATTCAGGTGAATATAAATTGATGGGATTAGCACCTTATGGAAATGCGGATGCGCAAGAGACCAAAGATTTTGTGCAAAAGATTAAGGCTAGCTTAGTGGACATCAAGCCAGATGGTTCAATTTGGCTCGATCAGTCTTATTTTGATTACGCCACAGGCGACCGAATGGTAAAAGAAGATAAGTGGAAAGATTTGTTTGGATTTGAGCGAAGAAACGAGGAAAGTGAGTTAGCGCAAAAGCATTGCAACTTAGCTTATGCTATACAGCAAGTGACAGAAGAGATTGTGCTTTTGTTGGCCAAAGAAGCAAAACGAATTACGGGTAGTGAAAATTTATGTATGGCCGGAGGAGTAGCGTTGAACTGTGTGGCCAATGGAAAGTTGCAGCAAGCCAACTTATTCAAAAATATTTTCATCCAACCCGCCTCAGGTGATGCGGGCGGTGCTGTGGGTGCAGCTTTTGCAGCTTATCACATCTACTTCAAGCAAGCGCGAGATGCAGATAATTTGAATGACAAAATGAATGGCGCTTACCTTGGTGTTCAGTACTCGGATTTAGACATTGCTTTAGATTTGAAAAAGTACAATGCTATAACTTATGCATTTACTAACAAACAAGAGCGCGATAAAAAAACTGTAGATTTAATCGCAAAAGGAAATGTAGTGGGGTGGTTTCAAGGCCGAATGGAGTTTGGTCCAAGGTCATTAGGCAATCGAAGTATTTTAGGTGATCCACGAAATGCTGAAATGCAGAAAAAACTCAACCTAAAGATTAAGTTTCGTGAAGGGTTTCGTCCTTTTGCGCCAGCTGTGCGTTTAGAGGATAAAGATGAATACTTTGAAATGAGTTCATCTTCGCCTTATATGCTTCTTGTGGCTCCGGTTAAAGCCGTAATACGAAAACTAGTGCCTGAAAACTACGGAAATTTGCCCATGATGGAGCGCCTTTATGTGGAGCGGTCTAGCCTCCCGACTATTACACACGTGGATTTTTCAGCTAGAGTGCAAACCATTGATGTAAAAACAAATCCTGACTTTTGGAATTTGTTGACCGAGTTTAAATCGCAGACTAGTTGTGGTGTGCTAGTAAACACAAGCTTCAACGTGCGCGGAGAGCCGCCAGTGTGTACTCCCGAAGATGCCTACAAATGTTTTATGCGAACAGAAATGGATTATCTGGTGATTGGGAATTACTTACTCAGTAAAACTGAACAGCCAACGTGGTTAGAGAATGAAGATTGGAAAAAAGAATTTACTTTAGACTAAAATTTAAAAGATGGAATTTTTAAGTGACTTATGGTTGTTTTTGCGTGAGCGCAAAAAATGGTGGCTATTGCCCATCGTTATTGTTTTGCTATTGGTGGGTATTTTAGTGGTGATTGGTGGTGGCTCTGCGGCTGCACCATTTGTTTATACCTTGTTCTAAATCATGCTAGATAAACAACGAAGTAAAGATTTGGAAGCAATACTGCTTATATTAGTAGTGTTAGTTTTTGTCTATATATACACCGGAAAAATCCATAATTGGTTACTGATTGGAGCTATCGGTTTAGGTTTTGTCGGCTTATTCATTCCGATTTTAGCTAAATGGATAGTGAAAGTATGGATGAAAGTTGGCGAGTGGATGGGTGCTGTCATGAACCGTTTAGTATTGGGAACTGTGTTTTATGTCTTCTTGACACCTATTGCTCATCTCGCTAGAATCTTCAAAAAGCAGGACACTTTAACTTTGAAAAAACCGCAAACGACCACTTATTTTGTGTCAAGAAATCATACATATACTGCTGATGATTTAAATAACGGCTGGTAATTAATCACTTAGGTTTTTTTTTGTGATTTTGAAACCTTCGCCCTTTTATGATTGTTTATTTGCAATTAATTACTAACTAAACTATATTTGCACAACTAAAATTTAACTATGTCAACAATAACTGAAACTACTGTAAAGTACAAAGTAAAAGATATGAGCCTCGTTGCATGGGGTCGTAAAGAAATTAAACTGGCAGAAGACGAAATGCCGGGATTGATGAGCCTTCGTAAGGAATTTGGTGCATCTAAACCATTGGCAGGTGCTCGCATTGCCGGTTGTTTACACATGACAATTCAAACTGCGGTACTTATCGAAACCTTGAAAGAACTAGGTGCGCAAGTATCTTGGAGTTCTTGTAATATCTTCTCTACGCAAGACCACGCTGCTGCTGCTATCGCTGCTGCCGGCATTCCGGTTTACGCTTGGAAAGGAATGAACAACGAAGAATTCGATTGGTGTATCGAGCAAACATTGTTTGCTTTCGAAGGTGGTGAACCATTGAACATGATTTTGGATGATGGTGGCGATTTGACCAATATGGTTTTTGATAAATATCCTGAATTGGTACAAGGCATCAAAGGTATTTCTGAAGAAACTACGACTGGTGTACTTCGTTTGTATGAGCGTGAGAAAAATGGAACTTTGTTGCTTCCGGCTATCAACATCAACGACTCTGTAACTAAATCTAAATTTGACAACAAGTATGGTTGCCGCGAGAGTCTAGTAGATGCAATCCGCAGAGCTACTGACTTGATGATGGCAGGTAAAGTAGCTGTAGTTGCCGGTTTTGGTGACGTAGGTAAAGGTTCTGCTGATTCATTAAGCAATGCCGGTGTTCGTGTTATTGTTACTGAAATCGACCCAATCTGTGCACTTCAAGCAGCCATGGAAGGTTA
>CANGXE010000210.1 GCA_947457525.1 Bacteroidota bacterium
ATGGTTTGGCTATGAATAACTGCGAAAGTACAGCTACTAGCTTAGGTCAAATCAACAACAACTCTATCGCTGTAGGTGGAACAGGAGATGCTTATGGTGTTTACCTTTCTGGTAACACAGATAACCAAGTATTAAACTTCAACCGTATCAAATTAACTATCAACGGTACACAAACAGCTACTCAAGCTTACTACCGCAACCAAGGAACTGGCAACAACATCAACATGATGAACAATATATTCTATGACTTGAACACAGGTAGCTACACTATCGTGGGCAATACATACAAAGATTTTTTCAACCAATTGCCTTCACAAAGCAACCCGTCATTATCAGTTTCTGCCAATGGTATCATGGTTGAAAAAGTAACCCCTGTTAAGTAAGTAACCAATCGCTTGTTCGTTACTTATTTAAAAAATCCCAGTCCGAAGCTGGGATTTTTTGTTTTTGTTACTTTCTGATTGCTATAAGTCTGGTTTACAAATAATCTTGGAAAATTGAAACTATCTAGTTAGATTTCAGTAAACTAAGTACACAAATAGCCGAAAATTAACTAGTTGCGATAATTTTTAATTTTCTATATTTGAACAAATGGATTGTTTAGTTTTGGTAGACTAACTACAGTAAAAAAATCATATAACCACCTGTCATATAATGGATCTAATGAAAAAAAGTAAAGACAAGCCAAGGATACTTTTAGTTGAAGACAATCCCGGTGACATTCGCTTAACGCAAGAAGCTTTAAAAGAAAGCCACGTAGAAATAACATTGGATGTGGTGTCGGATGGTGAACAAGCGGTAGATTTTTTAATGCAACGTAATAAGTACGTGGATACAGTTAGACCTAATATTATATTATTAGATCTTAACCTCCCAAAGAAAAATGGTATAGAGGTGTTGAAGGAAATTAAAGCACATGATTTGTTAAAAAGGATACCTGTGATTGTTTTGACCACATCTGATGCTGAGCATGATATTTCTAAAGCCTACGATCTTCATGCTAACTGCTACATACTTAAGCCTGTTGATTTTGATGATTTCGCTAATGTCATTAAATTGATAGAAACATATTGGTTTAATACAGTGCAACTTTCCTAAGAATACATACTCCCCCCTGAACTATGACCACTACACAAGAACTTAAAGTATTACTCTTGGAAGATAACCCGGGTGATGCTTTTCTCATCAAATTTTACTTAGGTGAATCTACGGCTCCTGTGTTTAATGTTTCTCATGCTGAAACAATTAAAGGTGCTCTTGAGTTATTATCTATCAATACATTTGATATTATTATCAGTGACATGAATTTGCCCGATAGTTTTGGAGTAGATACCATTAAACAGATTTTGAGTAATTATCCGGGCAATCTAGTTATAGTGTTGACCGGACTCACTGATGAAGAAGTTGGATTAGAAACCGTACGATACGGTGCGCAAGACTTTTTAGTTAAAGGTAAATTTGATGGGAAAGTTTTAGTGTCTTCTGTAATGTTTGCTTTTGAGCGATTTAAACTGAATAAGAAAATCGACTCGGTTCGTGAGCAATTAGATGCTGAAAATTCGAGATTAGAACTTATTCAAAAGTTGCTAAATGTAAGTTATTTGGAAATTGATTTAGCAAGCAAACAGACCTTCCACTCCGGAGCTAATGATTCGTTTACTTTAGATTATTACAAGGATGCTTGTCCTTTCGTTGCTGATTTTGATGCACTTAAGTTAAGTTTGAGTAAATCTATAGAAGACCAAATCGGAGGTGAACATGTTTTTCAACGAACAGACAACGGTCGAAGTTACACTATCAAATACATCTTTGCCAACAATAAGATTTTTGGTGTAATTCAGGAATCATAATACGAGTAATCCTTGCTGCAACAAAATTTTTTGGCTGGTTGAACGACTTAGTTTAAGCTACTATCTACATTTAGCTTAATCTTGCTTTCAAATTGAATGTAAAAACCATATGAAGTCACCAGTTGAGGGAGCCGATAAAAGAGTTATTTCTAAAGATAAGTTAGCGAATACACTTAAGATTTATCGTTTCATATTGCCTTATAAGTGGCAGTTTATCATTGGTATGATATGCTTGGTGGTGTCTACGGGTGTGGTGTCTTTTATTCCGGGTGGCTTTGGTAAATTGATAGATGCGGCTATTCCTGCCAAAGATGCCATTGACCAAATTTATGCTGTGGTGAAAAACACCGAGTCGGCTGAAGTAAAGGTAGCGCACATCAGTCAATTAGTCGAAACGTTTAAAGCTGAAATTAATCCCGAAAAACTTAAAGAGATAGGATTTTTATTGGGCGCTATTTTGTTGGTACAAGCTATCCTTTCTTTTTTTAGAATTTATCTTTTTGAATATGTCAGTCAGCATGCTATGGCTGCCATTCGAAGTGCCTTGTATAAAAAGATAATCACTTTGCCAATCCGTTTTTTTGAGGAAAATAGAACCGGTAATTTGACCTCTCGACTTTCATCGGATGTGTCGCAGCTGCAAGACGCCCTAGCCAATCAATTAGCATTTTTTGTTCGCCAGTTAGTTTTGCCCATTGTTTGTATTCCTATTCTTCTAAGCGTGTCTTGGCGTTTAGCCTTAATCATTATTGCCATTCTTCCGGTGTTAGTGTTGACTGCTGTTGTGTTTGGTCGATTTATACGCAAGATTTCGCGCAAAGCACAAGATGAATTGGCGGAGAGTAATACTATTGCCGAAGAAACTTTTTTGGCCGTTGACGTGGTGAAAGCATTTACGAATGAAGCATATGAAACTAAGCGTTATGGAGTAATTAATCAAAATGTGGCCAACATCGGATTATATGCAGCTAAGTATCGTGCGGGTTTTGTGTCGTTTATCATCTTTGTCATGTTTGGCGCTATAGTAGGTATGGTGTATGCAGGTGTGAGCGAAGTGGCAAAAGACAATTTGAGCATGGGTAAGTTGATCGAATTTTTCTTCCTTACCATTTTTATTGGCAGTTCGTTAGCCGGATTGAGCGAGAGTTATTCAGTGCTGCAAAAAACAGTAGGTGCATCCGAACGTATTAATGAAATTTTGAATGAACCCAGTGAGGTCAATATTGACGATGAAAGTTTGAAAGCTTCGGTGCAAGGAAATGTGAAGTTTGACAAGGTTCATTTTGCTTATCCTTCTCGTGCAGATATGCCGCTGTTTAGTGGATTATCGTTTGAGGCAAAAGCCGGACAGAAAATTGCATTGGTAGGGCCAAGTGGTTCTGGTAAGTCAACTATTATTAAGTTATTGACAGGCTTATATCCCTATAACTCCGGTGAGATTAGCATTGACGGCAAAGCCATAGAAAGTTACAACTTAACCGGATTACGTAAAAATTTTGGCACTGTGCCACAAGAGACAATTTTATTTGGCGGAAGCATTCGTGATAACATTGCGTATGGGAAACCAACAGCCACAGAGCAAGAGATTATCCATGCAGCTAAACAAGCCAATGCTTTAGAATTTATTGAATCATTTCCGGAGAAGATGAATACTTTGGTAGGAGAGCGGGGCATCAAACTTTCGGGTGGCCAGAAACAGCGTATCGCTATTGCTCGGGCATTATTGCGTGATCCACGGATTTTGATTTTGGATGAAGCCACTTCTGCTTTAGATAGCGAGAGTGAAAAATTGGTGAAAGAAGCGCTGAAAGAATTGATGAAAAACCGGACCACTTTCATTATTGCACATCGCTTGTCTACTATTCGCGAAGCCGATAATATTTTGGTGATTAACAAAGGAAAGATTGTGGAGAAAGGCACGCATCAAGAACTTTCACAAATGCAAAACGGCTTGTATAGTAACTTGCTAAAGTTGCAATACGAGTTAGAATAACTATACTTGGTGCATGAATATTTCAGCCTCTATTTACGCTAATCCAAAGTTGACTCTTGAAGAAGTAGTCACGGAAT
>CANGXE010000211.1 GCA_947457525.1 Bacteroidota bacterium
AGTGCGCGGGAAAGTGGGTTTGGCTATTGATGGCAAAAAAGTGTTCCCATTGGCGGATGTGCATGTTGAAAAACGATTGTATCAGCACTCCATTATAGCTTTTGTTGGATATCAATTGAAGTATGAGAAAAATTCGTTACTCAGTTTACTTCAAACAAACAATTTTGTTCGCCACACCGCGGCTATTCAAAGCAGTTCAGCCGGTGATTTTAATGTGGGTGTAAAAGGTGCCGTACAAAAATTTGATTACAACGCATCTTTCCATTTGCACCACATTGATAACTTTTTACTTTTTGTTAATGATACCAACGATTTGAGACGTTTCAATACTGTTTATGATAAGGCTATAATCTATAATGTAATTATACAAGGTGCATATCAAGTAAAAGAATGGTTGCGCTTCAAAGTGATTGGCGATTACCGATTTTTTGAAATGAAAAATCAAGCTAAAGCATGGCATGAGCCCAACTTAAAAGTAACCTTTGGCGCAAACTATATCTGGAAAAACAAAATCAGTGTTGGCATAGATTTATATGGCATAACGAATACCAACGCATTGCTAAGCAATGGTGAGATAAGAAGCATTAAAGGCGTAGCCGATTTGAATTTGAATGTTGAATATTTGATGAATAAGAAAATTTCATTCTTCGGAATGCTCAACAACATTGCTCATCAACGCTACCAACGCTGGTACAATTACCCTTCATTTGGCATTAATGGATTAGTAGGCGCAAAGTTCTCATTCTAAGTTTATTACTTCTGTATGGCTTAGCATCATCAATTTCAAACTTAGTATATTCTATAGTTAACTTTTTACTAAGCACTTTTTAAGTAACTCATACATATCTTGTGTGGTTTGTGTGTCGCTGTTTTGTACAGTAATCTCAATGATAGTTTTCAGCATTTCAATAGCGATATGTTTGTTTGACGCGGGAGTAAAATATTCCGGCTTTGTATCTATCCCAGAATTCTCAAGGTACTCTTTGATCTCATTTCTCGAAAAAATAGAACCCTTATTAATGGGATTGATGTAGAACATAACCGTTCGCTCTAAGTTAACTTCCTCATCAAAAGATAAGATGACGTGTTTACAAAAAGCCAATACATAATGATGTTGGAGCGTAACCCCATAAACCGGTAAATTCAAATCTTGTGCTAAAATTTGATACAACATACCAATTACGATTCCACTTCCCTTTTTTTGTTCAATAGCTTTATTGATACTAAAATCATTAAGGTCGTCAACGGATTGGAGCGCTTTAAAACCATGAAAGCCATAAAAAACATGATTAAAAATCTGAATTTGTTCTAAAACTGTCTGATTGTTGTTCAATTCCAACCAAATACTCTGACGCAGTTTAGTGATTTGTTTCTGCAATGACTCTAAAATCAAGTCATACTGAAAATAAAACGAAACTATAAACAGCGCCTCCGTTAAATCTTTCTCTTCTGAAAGTAACCAAACAGATAATTTCTGTTCAACGACATTAAACTGCAATCGCTGAATAATTTCTTGCAAACGGTCATGGGTGATTGGATTAATCTCTACGTGCCAAGAACACTCGAGAGTTGGAATAATCTCCGGTCCATAACTTAGTAAACGGTCTTGAACATGTTTGAAAACTTCATTATCGTTATCACCAAGTAATTGTATGAGGGCGACAATTTCGTTTTCGTTTTCCATGCTATTTTTTTCGTTTAAACGCTTTCTTGGGTTTTGAAGGTCCCTGCTCACCGATAATTACTTGAATATCTTCTAGCGTTAAGTGTTCTGCCGACTGTCCCTTAGGTATTTTATAATTGTCTTTACCTTTCTTTATGTAAGGGCCATATCTGCCGTTTAGCACTTGAATACCTTCTTCCTCAAAATTAAGTATAGTCTTATTGGCATTTGCATCCTCTTTCTCACGTATCAGCGTTAATGCGTCCTCTAAAGTAATCGTGTAAGGATCTTTGTCTTTAGGAATAGAAACAAATAGCTTATCAAACTGAATGTAAGGACCAAACTTACCTATGCTTGCTTTTACATCCTTCTCTCCGTTTTTACCCAATACTCGTGGCAATTTAAACAACTCTAAGGCCTGCTCGAACGTGATAGTCTCAATAGATTGTCCTGCGCGAAGTCTTGCAAAGCGAGCCTTCTTGCCCGTTTCTTCATCTGCTTTACCAATTTGAGCCATCGGACCAAACTTACCCATACGAACAATCAACGGCTCACCCGTAGCAGGGTCAATGCCTAAAGCTCTTTCACCGGATACACGCTTCGATTCTTTAGTTGTTGTTTCTACATTCTCATGAAAAGGAACATAAAAATCACGAATCATTTTATTCCAAACTTTCTTCCCTTCGGCTACTTTGTCAAACTGTTGCTCAATGTCAGCAGTAAAATTATAATCGAGAATAGTTTTAAAATTCTCCGTCAAAAAATCGGTTACTAAAGAGCCAACATCCGTTGGGAATAGCTTATTCTTTTCTGCTCCGGTGATTTCTGTTTTTACATCGCTAAGTACCACACCATCTTTCAACGTATGCACTTTATACTTGCGTTCTAATCCTTCTCTACTCTCCTTCACTACATAATTTCTCTTTTGTACGGTCGAGATAGTTGGTGCATAAGTTGAAGGGCGACCAATACCTAACTCTTCCAATTTCTTTACCAAACTCGCCTCTGTGTATCGTGGCAAAGCTTTAGTGAAACGTTCAGTAGCGGTAATCTCTCTCACATCCAACGCTTGACCTTCTTTCACCGGTGGAATTAATGATTCTGCTTCTTCTTCATTCTCCGCTTCTTCATCTACACTTTCGTTGTAAACTTTCAAAAAACCTTCAAACAAAATTACCTCAGCTTGCGCGCGAAGCATTTCTTTGTTCTTATCATTAGCAATATCAATCACTGTTTTTTCAATTTCAGCATCCGCCATTTGCGAAGCAATAGTGCGCTTCCAAATCAAATCGTACAAACGCTGTTCATCGCTCTCTCCTTGGATAGATTGGTTCTCTATGTATGAAGGACGGATGGCCTCGTGCGCTTCTTGAGCGCTTTCATTTTTATTAGCGTATTTCCGTAACTTAAAATATTCCTTGCCATAGCGACTATTGATTTCTTTCTTCAAACCATCTAATGCTGTTTCTGACAAATTCGTAGAGTCTGTACGCATGTAGGTAATGTGTCCATTCTCATATAAGCGTTGAGCCACTTGCATGGTTTTAGAAACAGAATAACCTAGCTTACGCGAAGCTTCTTGTTGCAAAGTTGATGTAGTAAAAGGTGCGGCAGGAGTTCGTTTTCCCGGCTTCTTTTCAATAGTACTTACTTTAAATGTAGCATCAGTTACTTGCTCCAAAAATTTGTGTGCTTCTTTCTCTGTTTTATAGTTATTGGGGCGTTCTGCTTTAAATGCCACTTTTTTACCATTAGCATCTTTCACAATGAAGAAAGCTGTTATTTTAAATGACCCCACAGAATTAAATGCTCTAATCTCTCGCTCTCGCTCTACAATCAAGCGAACCGCCACTGACTGCACACGTCCGGCAGACAAAGAAGGTTTTACTTTTTTCCAAAGTACGGGTGAAATTTCATACCCTACCAATCTATCTAACACACGTCTAGCTTGCTGCGCATTGACTAAATCCATATTTATTAAACGTGGATTTTTTACCGCATTCTTCACTGCTTTTTCGGTAATCTCGGTGTATGTAATCCGTTTTGCTGTAGCCGGATCTAAGCCCAAAACATCACAAAGATGCCAAGAAATGGCTTCACCTTCACGGTCCTCGTCCGTTGCTAGGAAAATCTCTTGAGCACTTTTGGCTAACTTTTTAAGTTCTTTTATGACTTCTTTCTTATCATCACTTACGGTGTAATTGGGTAAAAAACCATTCTCAATATCAATGTTCAAGC
>CANGXE010000212.1 GCA_947457525.1 Bacteroidota bacterium
AAATCTGTTTGAGCTAGTTCGTTTTTTACGTGATGATGAAACTTTGCGCTTTAACTTCTTGACCACGCTTTGCGGCATGCACCATCCTGAAAACGCCACGGAGCGTGAGTTTGCGGTGGTTTATCATTTACACAATTGGGTAGATAATGTTCGTATCAGAGTGAAAACCTATTTGAATGCCGATAAGCCTGAAGTCGAGAGTTTAGTTAACCTTTTTGCTTCGGCCAACTGGCAAGAGCGTGAGACATATGATTTCTTTGGCATCACATTCAAAAATCATCCCGATTTGAGAAGAATTTTGAACATGGACGAAATGGTTTCTTTTCCGTTGCGCAAAGAGTTTCCACTCGAAGATCAAGGCCGCACCGACAAAGACGACCGCTATTTTGGCCGCACTCCACTTAACGCAAATTTGAATTAATCAGAAGACGATTTCATAAACAAGAATTATGGCTGAAATAGTTGTTAAGACAATAGAAGAAAAATACGAGGAACTCATTCGTCAGCGTGCCAATGAAGACGGCAGTGAGTTGAGTATTCTCAACCTCGGCCCTACGCATCCGGCCACACACGGCATATTCCAAAATGTCTTGCTGATGGATGGCGAAAAAATCATTGATGCAGAGCAAACCGTAGGTTACATTCACCGAGCGTTTGAGAAGATAGCTGAAAACCGTCCTTTTTATCAAATCACACCGCTTACTGACCGAATGAACTATTGTTCTGCGCCTATCAACAACATGGGATGGTGGATGACGATGGAAAAACTGCTTGGTGTTGAAGTGCCGAAGCGTGCGCAGTATCTTCGTGTGATTGTAATGGAATTAGCGCGTATTGCCGACCATTTGATTTGTAATTCCATTCTCGTTTTTGATGCCGGAGCTTTTACTCCTTTCTTATATATCTATCAATACCGCGAGCGCATTTATGAAGTGTATGAAGAAATATGTGGCGCTCGTTTGACTACCAACATGGGTAGAATTGGAGGATTTGAACGCGAGTGGAGTGACACTGCTTTCCGCAAAGTAAGAGCGATTGTTAAGGATTTTGCCGTAGCGCTCAAAGAGTTTGAAGACCTTGCCTCTCGCAATCGTATTTTTATGGACCGCACCATTGGAACAGGAGCCATCTCTGCCGAAAAAGCTATCAGTTATGGATTCACCGGACCAAATTTGCGCGCTGCCGGAGTAGATTATGATATTCGCGTAGCTAATCCATACAGCAGTTATGAAGATTTTGATTTCATCGTTCCTGTAGGTAAAACTGGCGACACTTACGATCGTTTTTGTGTGCGCAATGCCGAAATGTGGCAAAGTTTAAGCATCATCCAACAGGCTCTAGATAAATTACCCGAAGGGCCTTATCATGCTGACGTGCCAGATTACTATTTGCCACCTAAAGAAATGGTTTATAATAATATGGAAGCATTAATTTATCACTTTAAAATTGTGATGGGTGAAATTCCGGTGCCGAAATCGGAAGTTTATCATGCTGTAGAGGGTGGAAATGGAGAGTTAGGTTTCTATTTGGTGACAGATGGAAGTCGTGTACCCGCTCGTTTGCATTTCCGCAGACCGTGTTTCATTTACTATCAAGCATTTACCGAGTTAATTAAAGGTGGATTTTTGAGCGATGCTATTTTGATTTTAAGTTCACTAAACGTAATTGCCGGAGAGTTGGATGCATAAGCTACTGACAACCGACAACAGAACAACTGAAATATGAGTTTAAATGTAAAAACACAACAGCCTGTAGTAATTAGCGAGAAAACACTTGCTCGAGTGGCTGAACTAAAGTCGCGCTTTCCCGAAGGGAAGCATAAAAGTGCGTTGTTAACTGTGCTACACGAAGTGCAAGACGAAAACAACGACTGGTTGACCGTGGATGCGATGGACAAAATAGCCGAGTTGCTCAACATCAAGCCGATTGAAGTGTACGAAGTGGCGAGTTTCTACAGCATGTACAATCAAAAACCGGTGGGCAAATATATGTTCGAGTTTTGCCGTACGAGTTGCTGCGTTACGCGTGGTGCTGAAGACTTGATCGAATACACCTGCAACAAACTAGGCGTTAAAGAAGGCGAGGTGACACCAGATGGCTTGTTTAGCGTGAAAGGTGTGGAGTGCTTGGGTGCTTGTGGTTATGCACCCATGTTGCAATTGGGTGATTTTTATCACGAGTTTCTTACGCCCGAAAAAATGGATCAATTGATAGAAGATTGCAAAGCCGGTAAGGTGGAAAAACTGAGTAAAGTATAAAGAACTATGGGCAAAAAAATACTTTTAGAACACGTCAATGTTGAAGGCATTCACACGTATGAAGTTTACCGCAAAGTAGGCGGTTATGCTTCGGTAGAGAAGGCCTTGAAAATGGCGCCAAACGACATTGTTGAAGAAGTGAAAAAAAGCGGTCTTCGTGGACGCGGAGGCGCGGGTTTCCCGACAGGTATGAAGTGGAGCTTCATTGATAAGAAAAGTGGTCGTCCGCGTCACTTGGTTTGCAACGCAGACGAGAGTGAGCCGGGTACGTTTAAAGATCGCTACTTGATGGAGAAATTGCCTCACTTGTTGGTGGAAGGGATGATTACTTCTAGTATCGCTTTGGAGGCAAATTTGTCTTACATCTACATTCGTGGAGAATACATGTGGGTATACCGTATTCTTGAAAGAGCCATTAACGAAGCCTACGCCAATGGATGGTTGGGGAAAAATATAAAAGGCAGTGGTTATGATTTAGACTTGCACGTCACCTGCGGAGCTGGCGCATACATCTGCGGAGAAGAAACCGCTTTGATTGAAAGTTTGGAAGGCAAACGTGGCAATCCTCGCATTAAGCCACCGTTTCCGGCTGTGGTAGGTTTGTATGGTAACCCTACAGTGGTGAACAATGTGGAGAGCCTGATGAATATTCCTTGGATTGTAGAAAACGGAGGAGAAGAATATGCCAAGATTGGTGTAGGTCGCTCCACCGGCACAAAATTGATTTCTGCATCAGGCAACATCCGCAAGCCGGGTGTTTATGAAATTGAATTGGGTATCACGGTAGAAGACTTTGTGATGAGTGACGAATGGTGTGGCGGCATGCAAACCGACCGACCGTTGAAAGCTTGTGTACCGGGTGGAAGCTCAGTGCCTATTTTGCCGGCTCATTTGTTGTTTAAAACCGCGAAAGACGAAACTCGTCTCATGACCTACGAAAGCATGAGCGATGGTGGTTTTGCCACCGGTTCTATGATTGGTTCAGGAGGATTTATTGTGTATGACGACCGCCAGTGCGTGGTGCGCAATACTTGGAATTTTTCTCGTTTTTATCATCACGAAAGCTGCGGACAGTGTTCCCCTTGCCGCGAAGGCACGGGTTGGTTAGAGAAAGTGACCTGGCGATTGGAGCACGGCTATGGTAGCATGGCAGACATTGATTTGTTGTGGGATATCCAGCGCAAAATTGAAGGCAATACTATTTGTCCGCTAGGCGATGCAGCCGCATGGCCGGTAGCAGCCGCTATTCGCCATTTCCGACACGAGTTTGAGTACCACGTTCGCTATCCGGAGAAGGTAAAAGACCGCAAACATTTTGAACACGAGCCTTGGGAGCAAGTGAAGCATTTGATGACCAAACAAGAAGCAGTTTTAGTTTAAACCCAGAGTAATATGCCAAAAGTAACTATAGACGGAGTAACCATAGAAGTAGAACCGGGCACCACCATCCTCAACGCTGCGCGTCAAATTGGTGGCGACTTAGTGCCGCCTGCCATGTGCTATTACAGCAAGCTGAAAGGAAGCGGTGGCAAGTGCCGCGTTTGTCTGGTAGAAATATCGAAAGGTAGTGATGCGAACCCAACACCTATGCCTAAGTTGCAAGCCAGTTGTTGCACGCCCATTATGGATGGTATGGAAGT
>CANGXE010000213.1 GCA_947457525.1 Bacteroidota bacterium
CAAAAATTTGATTGAAGAACAAGTGATTCAAAGTGCACATGATGTTTCAGAAGGAGGTTTATTTATTACATTGTTAGAGAGTGCCATGAGCGGCAAACGCGGATTTGAGTTAGACACTAATCCTGATTTTCGTTTAGATGCATTCTTGTTTGGCGAATCGCAAAGTAGAGTTGTCGTATCAGTGAAGCCGGAGAAGGAAGATGAATTCTTAAATATCCTTAGCGAACATGACGTTGATTTTAGCAATGTTGGTGTGGTCACTACAGCCACTATTTACGTAGACAAAGTGCGTTGGGGAACCACAGGAGATTGGAAAAATTTATACGATAATGCCCTAGTGAAAACATTGGAAGGCTAATTCCTTGATTATCATTTTTTATATAAGCCGACTTTTTAAGTCGGCTTTTTTTTGCAATCTACTTAGCAAAATACCATAAAACACTTATTAATATACCTAAGCAATACATTTTTAAAAAAATGATTTTTGATTGTTTGAAGTAATCATAGAAATATAACAGAAGATATATGTAACCTTTTTTGATGGCCTGCCGTAAAGTAGTGTATTAAAAGTAACCAAGTTTAAAACCAAAGCTAATGAGGCAGTTAAACATTTCTCATAACATAGCAAGAAAAGAGGGACAAATAGATAAATACTTGAATGAAATTGCTAAGCACGATTTGCTCACCTCTACTGATGAAGCTGATTTAGCACAAAAAATAAGACAAGGTGATTCTGATGCTTTGGAGCAACTAGTTAATGCTAATCTACGCTTTGTTGTAAGTGTAGCCAAGCAGTACCAGAATCAAGGTCTTCCTCTCAATGACCTGATAAATGAAGGCAATCTCGGATTAATGAGGGCTGCTAGCAAGTTTGATGAAACAAGAGGATTTAAGTTTATATCCTATGCAGTTTGGTGGATTCGACAAGCTATTATGCAAGCTATAGTAGAACAATCAAGAATTATCAGACTCCCTATGGCTAAAGTAGGGGCTTACACCAAAATAACCAGAGCATTTCAATCATTTGAGCAAGAATACCAACGTGAACCGGATGTAGAAGAACTAATGGAAATGTTGGGCTTAACAAAGGATGAAATTGATGAATACTTCAGAGCAAATACAGTGACGTTGTCGTTTGATATGCCTCTAAAAGGTATGGAGCAAACATCTTTGACCGATACTATATATGACAAGGATGACATGACGCCAGATCAAGTGTATATGCAGAAAAACATAGAAGATCAACTCAATGTGGCTTTATCACACCTTTCAGATCGTGAAGTGGAAGTTATTTCTTATTACTTCGGTTTAAATGGCAAAACACCGCTCACACTTGAGGAAATTGGCGACAAGTTTGGCCTTTCAAGAGAACGTGTCCGTCAAATAAAAGAGAAATGTATACAACGACTAAAGTCATCACAAACAATTAATTCCTTGCAAGGCTACTTACACACCTAATATACGCTGACTTTTTGCCGAGAAAAGCAGCTAGAAGATACTTGACTTGATCAGTCATAAACTTTCCTTCAATCTCGGTTCCAATAGAAAAATCCTTCACCCTTCGGGTGGAGGATTTTCTGCTTTAGGCCCTTACCAAAACATTGTTACCTTAGTGCTGTTCAAACTTATACCTTATGTTGAAACTACTTTCTTCTTACGCTATTGCCACAGTCTTCTTTTTCGCTATCGATATGCTTTGGTTGGGCGTGATTGCAAAAAAGCTTTATCGAGAAAAACTGGGATTTATACTATCTGACGAAGTGAACTGGACAGCCGCTCTTGTTTTCTATTTCATTTATATAGCCGGCATTCTATTCTTTGCTGTTTATCCCGCATTGCGCGACTTTAGTTGGCAAACGGCATTATTAAACGGGGCTGTTCTAGGGTTTTTGTGCTACGCCACTTATGACTTAACTAACATGGCGACTATCGCTAAATGGCCTTTGCAAATTGTGTTGATTGACATTGTTTGGGGAACGGTGCTCACCGGAAGTGTTTCGATACTAACGTATTTGGCCGCCACAAAATGGTTGAGCTAGTTTAACTACTCATGAAAGAACGCATCTTCAATATGATGCACTTTGAAGGTTTCTCCATTCTTTGTGACGGAAAGTACATCAAAGCGCACCTCTCCGTCATATTTGTTGCGGTACATAAATTCCTCGGCTGCTTCTTTCACCAATCTGATTTTTTCTCGAGTGATATATTCTTCCGGGAAACCATAGTGGTTGCTAGTGCGGGTTTTTACTTCACTAAAAATGATAATGCCTTTTTCTTTAGTGATAATATCTATTTCTGCTCGGCCGAATCGGTAGTGCTGCTTCAGCAATTCATGTCCTTTGTAAAGTAGAAACTTTAGAGCCGCTTCTTCACCTTGTTTGCCTAGTTCGTTATGTTTTGCCATGCTGAAATAATAATTTGTATCTTACGTTTATTCGTTCAGTTATGCAATATACTAAGTCAATTTTTGTTTTTCTAATGGTTTGTGTAGGTCAATTTGCCGGTGCGCAAACAGATATTGTACACCGATTCAGCGCAAAGCTGGATAATGAAACTGTTTTTATTGGCGTAATAATCAAAGCGGGAAGTACTTGCCAAGGAATTTCTATTGAAAGGTCTTTAGATAGTTTGCAGTTTGAAGAAGTAGGGAAAATAGAAGGTACTTGTGGCAGTAGTTTTACGGATGTACCTTACACCTTTACCGATCTTTCACCAGTGCAAAACGCGGCCAACTATTATCGCTTGAAGTTTGGAGAAAATGGGTACTCGGCTATTGAAAAAGTGCTTTTTGTTCGATTAATCGGTGGTGCAAAGGTAATTCCTAATCCTGTTGGAGCGCAAACGCAGATTTACTTTGCCAATCCGGATAGAAAAAATGCAACCTTCAATCTATTTGATATTAGAGGTCAGTTAGTAATGACCATTACAGACATTAAACAAGATAATTTTGAAGTAAATACCTCAAACTTAGCATCGGACGTATATACTTTTTCTCTTAGAGGCGAAGGTATAAACAAGATTAGTGGTAAACTCGTAAAACATTAAAGTGTTTTCACCGCTACAGTGAGTCGGCTGACACAAATGGTTTGCTGTGCTTCATTCACGATTTTAATATCCCAAACTTGCGTGCTTCGACCAATGTGAATGGGGCGCACTGTTCCATAAACATATCCGGATTTGATGGAGCGAATGTGATTCGCATTAATTTCTAAGCCTACGGCCATTTCTTTGGTGAGGTCAACGCAGTATGTAGACGCCACGCTGCCCAACGTTTCGGCAAGCACGCAACTAGCACCACCGTGCAACATACCGTAAGGTTGGTGAGTGCGATGGTCAACCGGCATTCGGGCGGTAATGAAATCATCACCTATCTCAGTGACTTCTATACCGAGGTGGCCGGCTATGTTTGAACTTGCATTTTGATTGAGTAACTCAGCATCGGGTCTAATTTTCCAAATCATGATTTAGTGGTTTTTATGGTCAAAGAAATTCATTTTTCTATTATTGTATTCATAATTGTTTATGCAAAACATTCTTCTTTTAGGAGCCGGAAAATCTGCTATTGCTTTCATTGATTATATCGTGGAGCGAGCCACACAGTTGGATTGGTTATTGACCGTGGCTGACTTAACCGAAGAATTAGCTTTAGCCAAAACTAAAAATAGACCCAATACAAAAGCGGCTAGCATATCTATTCATAACAAAGAAAATCGGCAGAAGTTAATTGCCGAGGCAGACATTGTGGTTTCGATGTTACCTGCTAGTTTTCATCCTTTGATTGCTGAAGATTGTTTGTTGTTGAAGAAAAACTTAGTGACACCATCATACGTTTCGGAGGCGATGAAAGCAATGGAACCGGAGGTGAAAGCTACCGGACTTTTGTTTTTAAAC
>CANGXE010000214.1 GCA_947457525.1 Bacteroidota bacterium
AAGCATCGGTGATGTCGTACACCAATAGACCAATAGCGGGTGTGGCAATGGCTAAACGCTCGGTGGTGGTCATTCGTGGAGCTAAGAAGCCTTTATTCGTTGTTGTTAAGTCTAAGATGGCCGAAACATCAGGGGTGTTTGTGCCTATGCCCACATTGTTTTGTGCGGCTAACTGCATTGCTACGAACAAGAAAAAACATAGATATATATTTTTCATAACGCAAATGATTTTAGTGCGTTAAATGTAAATAAATAATTGATGTTCAGCTCAAGATTTTAGCAACACCATTTGATTGTTGCCCAAAATAAAAAAAGCCCCGACAGATGATGTCGAGGCTTGTTGTGTTATGATGTAGTTAATTATCCTAGTAATTCTACAGTACCGACATTTTCTGCTTTTTTCTCTAAGCGTTCTACGTCTTCTGTGTTGGTTACAATCAAGTTTTTGAACTGGCGCAAACCTGTACCGGCAGGAATTCTATGTCCTACGATTACGTTCTCTTTCAAACCTTGCAAGTAGTCTTGCTTAGCTGCAATAGAAGCTGTGCTCAATACTTTCGTAGTTTCTTGGAACGAAGCCGCAGAAATCCATGACTTAGTAGAAAGTGATGCTCTAGTGATACCTTGCAAACGAGGACTAGCAGTAGCCGGATATGACTCGCGGTATTCTACTAATTGTTTGTCGGCACGCTTCAAGATAGAGTTCTCTTCGCGCACTTGACGAACCGTAACGATTTGTCCGGCTTTCAAGTTTTCTGAGCCACCCGTTTCGGTCACTACTTTTTTATCAAAGTAGTCATCATTCATTTCCAGCAATTCGAATTTGTTTACTGATTCGCCTTCCAAGAACTTAGTATCGCCCGGATCGTCAATAATCATTTTGCTCATCATCTGACGTACTAATACCTCGATGTGTTTGTCATTGATTTTGATACCCTGCAAACGGTAAACTTCTTGAATTTCGTTTACCAGGTATTCTTGTACTGCGAAAGGTCCTTTGATACGCAAAATATCGGTTGGTGTAATCACCCCATCAGAAAGCGGAGTTCCTGAGCGCACGAAATCTTGCTCTTGTACGAGGATATGCTTAGATAGTGGAATTAAGTATTTCATTACATCACCATCGCGGCTCTCTACAATCACCTCGCGGTTACCACGCTTAATGCCTCCAAAACGAACCACACCGTCAATCTCAGCTACTGTAGCCGGGTTAGATGGGTTACGGGCTTCAAACAACTCGGTAACACGTGGAAGACCTCCCGTGATATCCTTCACTTTACCCATCACGCGCGGTATCTTCGCAATAACCTGACCTTGTTTCACCGCTTCTCCGTTGTCTACAGAGATGTGTGCACCTACAGGTAAGCTATATACTTTGCCTTCTTTGCCGTGTTCGATTAAGATAGATGGTACTTTAGTTTTGTCTTTTGACTCGATGATTACCTTCTCACGGTGACCAGTTTGCTCATCCATTTCATCACGGTACGTGATGTTTTCGATGATGTGTTCAAACTTGATTTTTCCGTTTACTTCAGAGATAATAACGTTGTTGTATGGATCCCATGAACAAATCAAATCACCTTTTTTCACTGCTTTGCCGTCTTTCACAAAAATCTGTGAACCGTAAGGGATATGTTGTGTAATCAAAATCTTATCCGGATTGTCATCTTTCACAATACGCATCTCGCCAGTACGACCGATAACGACATTGATTTTCTCCCCTTCTTCGTTTACCGCAGATGTAGTACGCACACCATCCAATTGAACCACCCCTTCAAATCTTGCAGAGATGTTTGATTCAGATGTACCCAAGCTGGCGATACCCCCAACGTGGAATGTACGAAGTGTCAACTGTGTACCCGGCTCACCGATAGACTGAGCAGCGATGATACCTACTGCATCGCCTGTTTCAGCTAAGCGGTTTGAGGTAAGATTTCTGCCGTAGCATTTCACACAAACACCTTTGCGACTTTCGCAAGTCAACACCGAACGAATTTCTAATTGCTCGATACCTGATGCTTGAATTTTGCGTGCTGATACTTCGCTGATATGATCACCCGCTGCTACCATCAACTCGTCAGTTTCAGGATGGTAAACATCATTCAATGATGTTCTTCCTAATACGCGATCAAATAATGGTTCAACGATGTCTTCGTTGTCTTTTAATGCACTTACATTGATACCACGTAAAGTACCACAATCTTCTTCGGTGATTACCACGTCTTGTGCTACGTCAACCAAACGTCTGGTCAAGTAACCCGCATCCGCAGTTTTCAAAGCCGTATCCGAAAGACCTTTACGCGCACCGTGGGTAGAGATAAAGTACTCCAATACCGACAAACCTTCTTTAAAGTTCGCCAATACCGGGTTTTCAATAACCTCAGAGCCGGTAGAACCTGATTTACGCGGCTTAGCCATCAAACCTCTCATGCCCGAAAGCTGCTTAATTTGTTGCTTAGAACCACGCGCACCGGAATCCAACATCATAAAGATAGAGTTGAAACCTTGCTTGTCTTCCGTGATTTGTTTCATCAACTGGTTGGTCATACGGTTGTCCGTTCCGGTCCAGATATCGACTACCTGATTGAAACGCTCTTTATCCGTGATGAAACCCATTTGGTAACTTTCATAAATTTCATCTACTTTCTCAGTAGCTGCTTTTACTAATTGCTCTTTATTCGATGGTACCAATACGTCAATCAAGTTGAAGCTCAAACCACCTTTGAATGAATAATAGAAACCAAGTTTCTTAATATCATCCAAGAATTTAGCGGTAGTTGGAATGTTTGTTTCCGCCAAGATTTGTGCAATAACTTCTTTCAATTGTTTCTTGCCCAACATCATGTTCACATAACCTACTTCGGCAGGAACCACTTGGTTGAAAATCAAACGACCGATAGTTGTTTCAATCAATTTGATGCCAAAAGTGCCGTCTGTATTTTTCACTCTCACACGGCATTTCACCACGGAGTGCAATTCTGCTTTCCCTTCATTGAACGCTATCAAAGCTTCTTCTGTGCCGTAGAAAGTCAATCCTTGACCTTTTACTGTTTCAGTAGCTGTAGTGCGTTTTTCTTTGGTCATGTAGTACAAGCCCAACACCATGTCCTGAGATGGAAGGGTGATTGGTGTACCGTTCTGTGGGTTCAAGATGTTGTGCGATGAAAGCATCAACATTTGTGCTTCCAAAATTGAGGCGTTGCTCAATGGCACGTGAACCGCCATTTGGTCACCGTCAAAGTCGGCATTGAACGCTGTACAAACCAATGGGTGCAACTGGATAGCTTTCCCTTCGATCATTTTTGGAATGAACGCCTGGATAGACAAACGGTGCAAAGTAGGAGCACGGTTAAGCAACACCGGGTGCGCTTTCAACACGTTCTCTAAAATATCCCAAATGATTGGTTCTTTTTTATCTACTAATTTCTTAGCGCTCTTCACCGTTTTCACAATACCTCTTTCGATAAGCTTGCGAATAACAAAAGGCTTGAACAACTCAGCAGCCATGTCTTTAGGTAAACCGCACTCGTGCAATTTCAACTCTGGGCCTACAACGATGATAGAACGACCGGAGTAGTCCACACGTTTACCCAACAAGTTTTGACGGAAACGACCTTGTTTACCTTTCAACACATCGCTCAATGATTTCAACTGACGACCACCTTCTGCTTTAACTGCATTGGATTTACGTGAGTTATCAAACAATGAGTCGATAGCTTCTTGCAACATACGCTTTTCGTTGCGCAAAATCACTTCCGGTGCTTTGATTTCTACCAATCGCTTCAAACGATTGTTACGGATAATTACTCTGCGGTATAAATCGTTCAAGTCAGAAGACGCGAAACGACCACCATCCAAAGGCACCAATGGGCGCAATTCTGGCGG
>CANGXE010000215.1 GCA_947457525.1 Bacteroidota bacterium
CTAAACAAGGCGCGAGCGTCTGCACCTTTCTCGGTTTTGATGTCAATACCATTATTTTCAATAATCACGCCTTTCAACACCGGATGTTCATGCTTGCCAAACTGCGACACGATGTGTCCTTTGGCTACCGGCCAAGGTAACTTGCCGCGATTAGACAAAAAATCTTTCGCCAAGGCTTGCTCCTCAGGCGTCATCGGCATGGCATCAACTTTTTTAGCGCCAGTAATATTAGTCGTAGTTGTTGTTGAAGGTTTAACTCCTCCCGCTTTTTTGGCTAGCTCTTCTGCTTTTTTGCGCGCTTGGCGAATTTCATCTTCAATAATCGCTTGAATACGGTTGTTGAGTTGAGCCACCGCCTTATTCTTCTCTACTTGGCGCTGACGTAGTTTTTTATCCTTATCCAACAAAGCCGCCACAGCTTGGTCTTTCTTTTTTTTCTCTTCCTCTAGCTGTAGTTTCTGTGCATTTTGCTTTTCAAGCATCGTTTCTTTTTCGCCTTTGGTCACTACCAATTCATCTTTCTTCGCTTGTAGTTCGTTTACTCTGGCTTGTATCAACTTCGCTTGGTTGCTACGATACTCTGCAATTTTCAACAAGTAATTATATCTGCGCGCAGCATCTGAAAAAGATGAAGACGACAACATAAACGCCACCTGGTTTTGCAAACTGATGTTTTCATAACTCTTGCACAACATCTTGGCATACTCCGCTTTTAGCTTATCTACTTCAACGGTTATTTCGTCTATTTCTTCTTGTGTGTGGTCGATGCTCGCATCGAGGTCGCTCACTTGGTTAGCGATATTGCCAATAAGTTTTTCGCGCGATTGAATTTTGGCTTGCAACGAAAGCACCTCGCTCAAACTTTTGTCTTTCTTCGCTTCATTGGCTTTGATGGCTTGCTGAATAACTTTGATTTCGGCTTGCAGTTTTTGCATTTGAGTTTGCAACTGCTCTTTCTTTTGCTTATCGGTAGGTTGCGCAGAAAGCGATGACACGGAAACCCCTTCAAGTATAAACAACATCAGAACGATGCGAAAAAAAGGGGGAGCAAAAAGCCGGTTCAGTGTCATTCGATTTTCTTGTAGCGATCGGTAATTTCAAATGGAAATGTCAACTCCTCTTCTAACGAAATTTTGGTGATGGTAGTATTGAAGCGCAACACTTGCGGCCCGCGTACCACCTCCACACTTCGCTCGTAAGAGAACGGTTTTCCATTTAATTCTTTATAATCGCCAAAAGTAATCGTCATTTCCTGTATCAGCTTCTTGTCTTTCAACACCATTTTGGTGATGGTGTAGTTTTCCGGCTTCACCCAAATTTTTTCTTGCAGGCGGTCCGTTTCGTAGTAAATCACGAATGAACTATCTTGTAAAAACGCCATAGAAGCCGTTTCGCTGATGTCGACTTTCTGTCCGGCCAAGGTTTGTTGCAACATGTTGAACGAAATCGGAAACATCAACCACGCTTGCAAAAACTCAAAACTGCGCAGTGCATAATCATTGCCAATTTTATTGATAATCATAAACGTGTCTGGCGTTACCACTATTCGCGCACCTTCTACACCCATGGCACCAAAAAGACTACCCCAAATGATGCTATCTTTTTTCATCCGAATACTGGCCTGAAAATCTTGTTCCGATTTTCCATCGTTCCATTTCAGCTTGGTGCGCGCAGAAAGTGTTTTGAACGGAATTTGCTGATCATAAACACGACTCACCAGAGTGTCGAAAGTAATTTGTGCATTCGGGTTCACCGCGCGAACGGAGTCAATGTAGCGCTCATACTCTTTATCGCGATTAGCGTTTTTTTGCGCAGCAGCAACTATTGAAAAAAGTAGAAAAGCAAAAGCAATGAATAAGCGCATGAGTGGAGTGTTGTAAATATTGTGCCAAATATGAGATAATAAATGAACGTGCTTTAATCGCTTCTGTTATTTTTACTAAATGAGAATACTCGTCCTACTACTCGTTTTTTGCTTTTCAGCCTACGTCACCTTCGCTCAAACTCGATATGAAAACGAGCGCTATCGCTTTTCGATGGTGAGCCCCGATGGATTTGAAGTAATTCGAGATTATCAACCAATGATACCCGTGGTGTTTCTTTCTGCCCCAGAAAATGAAAGCGATATGTTTCGCGAAAACATCAACGTAGCAGTGGAACCATTCACCGGCTCCGCAGAGCAATACTTCAACATCAACCTCGAAAACATGGACAAAAGCATGGATGGTTTTAAGTTGATAGAGAAGAAAAACGTATCCGTAAACGGCAACGATGCTGTGCGAATGGTTTATCTGTTTGACTACGAGAAAAGTCAAAAAATGAAAAACGTGGTTTATCTATTTTCAGTGAAGGGTTGGGGCTATGCCGTGACCTGCTCTATGCTTGAAGATACGTTTAAGAAGAATGAAAAATCTCTGGCAGCCATTGCCGAAACCATGCAATTGGAAGTGAAATAAAGAATTAAGCTCAATAAGTGTGGCCAAGTTCGGCTGTCCGTTGACTATTCCACATACTTTCCTTCGGCTATTTTTCTTTCGATGGTTGACGAGTCAACACCAAGCTCTTTGGCTTTTTTCCAGTAGTCGAGCGCTTGTGTTTTGTCGCCTAGTTGCGAAAGTATGTCACCATAATGTTCTAAGATAGTTCCGCTTTGCGCACCACCCGATTTCATCGCTTTTTCTTGCCATTCTTTCGCGCCTTTGTAATCTTTTAGCTCAAATAGAATCCAAGCGTAAGTGTCTAAGAAAGAACTGTTGTCCGGCTCTAGTTTATTGGCATACGCGCTCATTTGTTTGGCTTTCTCCAAATTGGTCTTACGCAAACTCAAATAGTAACTATAGTTATTGAGCACATAAGCATTTTCGGGGTCGAGGCGCAATGCTTTATCGTAAGAACTGTCGCTTTCGGTGTGCTTATTTAAGCTATGATATGCATCACCCATGTTGGCAAAAAACTGCGCACGAAGTTTGTCATTGTCCAATGCCATTCGCTCACCTTTGCTCAAGCTTTTAATCGCCTTTTCATATTCTTTCAGCTGTGTTTCCGCTCCGCCCCTAAACAGATAAATCATTGGCTGATTGGGAAACAATTCCATAGCACTAGTCGATGTTTTAATCACATTGCTCCAGTCTCGCTTGGTGTTATAAATAACCATCACTTGTTGCCACACTTGAAACACATCTTTGTTCAACGTTAAAGCCTGCTGATAGGCAGCAAGCGCTTTATCGTTTTGCTCATCTAGGTAATAAATATCTCCTTTAATGGCATGAACTTTTGCATCTGTGGGATGTTGCAACGCCAAAATTTCAGCCAACTCGATGGCTTCTTTTCGCTTAGCCGGATTTTCGCTGTTCGTTTGAATATAGCGCAGCAATAAAATACCAATTTTGGTGTCTACATTTACTTTGGGATTATCAAAAACAGACTTTAGGTTTTCGGTGTTTTGCTGCTCTGAACCACCTTGTAAACTTAAGCTTGTAACACCCAACTGCGCTTGAGGATTGTCAGGCTCTAAAGCTAAAACGCGCTTATACACTTCAAGCGCTTTTTCTTTCATACGGTTGGCGCGATACAAGTCTGCCTCTTGCAGCACAAAAGAAGTTTCATCGGGATACGCCTCTTGCAATTTTTTGATTTCCGCGATGGCATTCTCAAATTTATTTAGTCGTAAGTAGAGGTTTTTCTTCTCTTCAATCACTTGTTCGTCAATTCCAAAGTTTTTCTCAAACTGCTCATACGTTTTTATAGCTTCATCATATTGCGTTTGTTTAGCATATAAAAATCCGAGATTCAAATAGTACTCCGGATTGTTGGGGAACTTTTCTACCAATAACTTGAATGTTTCTGTGGCCGCCTTGGCGTTGCCCTGGTTCATGAAAATA
>CANGXE010000216.1 GCA_947457525.1 Bacteroidota bacterium
ATAGTTGTTGCTCTTTAGCTTTTGGTTTTCGCTTCAACACATCATTGTCCAAATTGACCAATATGGAACCATAAAGCATTCGCCCAATACCCGGTCCACCGTAGGCTTGTATGTTTCTTTGCGACACCAAGTTGCTTCCGCCAAACTTAAACGTGGTATAGATTTTTTGTACTTCCCAGCTGATTTGTGCATCAAGCAAGGAGTAAGTTGGAATAGTACCGGTAAACTGTGGTGAACCTTCAAACAAGAAACCTTGTATCCATTTGTAGTTAACATTGAAACCAAAGCCGCGTTGTTTACCAATTTTGATGTCATACCCTCCGATACCCACATTGAATTTATGCTCAGGAGTGTTGAAAGCAGGAATAATAGAGTCGGTTGAACCTAGTCTGTTCAACACGTTCCATGAGTAGTTAGCGTTGAATGAATAGTTCTTGATGAAATAATAATTCACTCCGAGTGATGCTCCATAGGTCATTACTAAGTCTTGGGCGTTGGCAGCTATACGCCACACTTGAAACGGACGGATAGAGCCTTCTTGGAAACCTTTATTGGCGGTAAATGTAGCACCTAGTTTAAAGCCGAGGAAGTTTTGATAGAAACTGGCATAAGCGCTCACGTCTAAGAATACTTTCTTCGCAAATAGGCCGCGATAACCAACTTCGATGGTTTGTACACGCTCTGGACGAACACCGGCTACGGTAAAGAACTTCAAAGAGTCAATTGCCTCGCGGTTACCATTTTTATCAATGTAAGACACCAAGCCCGAAATAGACACTACCGAGTCAACACCATTTAAGTTACCTATCAAAATAGCACGACCTACATTATAATATAAGTATTGGTCTTGTAAGGTTGGATTTCGAACCCCCGAAGAATAAGACAAGCGCACAGAGTGATTGCCTTTGTAAGAATAAACCAAAGAGGCAGCCGGAGTGATGATAGGATCCCACTTACCGTCTTTTCTTTTCCAAGCAAAGTTTTGATTGCGGTCAAAACGGACGGTTAAGGTAGGTGTGATAGAGTGGCCTTCGCCAAATTCAAACTTGCGCGTAGCGCTGAAGTACGCTCCTATTTCCCAATTGCGAATGGCATTGTACGTACTATCCAATACCGTGAAATTACCATTGATATCTTGCACTCGATTACCCAAAGTATCTAGCAAGTAGGTACGAGTAAATGTGTCTTGAAAAATTGTTCCTCTTGAGTTCGGTAAGTATATTCTGAAGCTTGCTCCGGTGGTGAGGTCAAACCAGTTTTTCTCTTGCCCTTTTTTCTTCACATCCCATTTGTACTCGCCTTGAACGTGCACCATTTTACTCTTATCAAAAAAGCGAGTGCCGCCTTGATCAAAAGCGGTGCGACTGGTAATTAAATTTTTAACCGAATCGAATGCGGCTGTGCCGGGTATTAAGCGTGGAGAATAAGTACCACCATTCGTAAAAGTATCCGCAAAAATTCGAGCTTCATTATGCCACTTAATAATAGAATCTGAGTATTGGTTCATCACGCCTTGTGCTTGTCCGTATGTTGCATTAAATACAGCAGAATCTGGATTCAGCCAAAGTGATGGATTATCATAAACACTTGATGGCATACCGGGAAGACTAAAAATTGGGCCAGCACCTTCAACCCCATTCTTGTTGACAATGTTTTCTGTCCAATACTTTTTATAATCCTGCTGCCATCTATTATCAGCCTTTGAAAATTCTTGTAACTTAAACGCTGTAAAAACGGCATCGTACGAATTACCCGCATTCTCAGCGGTTAAGTAAGCACGAACGTAGAACTTGTCTTGTTGACTCACTTCCATGCGCACTTGATGAAACTGCAAACCGCGCAAGCTATAACGGTTGTCGCCTTGATACACCGTGGTACCAAAACCAAAATTATATCCTGCTTTAGCTTCAATTTTGTCGGTGATTTTGTAATGCAAAGCGGCACTAGTTTTCAAATTAGTGATATTGTAATCAACCAAATCCTTTTCTAAATAGCCTGTGCGGTGAAACTGTCCGAGACCAAGGTTTGTTGCAATGTCTTTCCTACTAGTATTGTATCTATTTTCTCCAGCATTTTTCAATTCATCGCCATATCGATTTACGGCATCATAGCCACCAGGATTATCTTCATCTTGAATTGAGTTTACGCTTGAAGACTTTGTCATGTTATCGGCATTCCAATCGTAAGCTCGTAAATAAGAAGCGGCAATCTTGAAAGCAAATTTGTCTTCTCCTGCTTTGTTCTTAAACGCTTTGGCATAGCGAACGGCTGCTTCGAACATGTTGCGTTCCGCTCCTTTTACAAACACAGTCAACCCTTGGTAATAGAAAGGGTTTTTGGTTTGCATGCTCAACACCCCGTTGAAGGCGTTTGGTCCGTACATAGGCGAGCTGGCACCCACCACTAAATCTACTTTCTGAATATCAATTTCGGAAGCTCCGGCAAAGTTACCGATGCTGAAGTTTAGACCGGGTGCTTGATTATCTGCTCCGTCTAACAATTGCAAGGAACGCACCGGAGAAGTGGAGTTAAATCCGCGGGTGTTAATCACCACAAATCCTAAAGAAGCCGTAGTCATGTCCACCCCTTTCAAAGCGCTCAATCCTTCATAGAAAGTAGACGAAGCTGTTTGCTTGATTTGTTGCAAACCCATGCTCTCCACCGTGAGTGGATTCTCTTTTTGTTTTTCGGTAATCCGCGTGTCGACTACCACCACATCTTGCAACAGATTTTCCGACTCGCCCAAGCGAACCGTAAATGCTTTTTCGGCCTGCGCTTGGGTGGTGACTTCAATCTCTATCGGCTCATAACCAATGTAAGAAAACACCAAGGTGTAGGGCGGATTTTGGTTAGGCTTAAATTTGAAGCGGCCATCCACTTCGGTTTGAGCACCGGTGGTGCCTCCTTTTATGTAAACCGCAGCTCCGATGAGCGGTTCGCCTGTTCGTTTATCGAACATAATACCGGATACTTCTTGCGCCTTCAGCGCCACTGAAATAAGTACAAAAACAAAGAGCAATAGTTTCTTCATGTAAGTGAAAATAGAAATTTTTTTTACGTTAACTATTTGATTTCAAATGGAACAAACCATTGGCTTAGAAAGTTTAACAAAAAAACTTTTCGCCTACTTATTCTTACTAGCCTCCTTGGAGTATTTCAGCTGATAGTATTGTTGCATGACCCAAGCCTCTATTCGGTTGATGGGTTTTGCGCCACCAAGGACTTTAGCTTCAATGAAAACTTTGGCGGTTTTTTCGAGCAGTTGAGCGGCTACAAAAGCATCGTCCAAACTGTACCCAAGGCAGATACTTTTTTGGCGGGGAAGAATGGCAGCAAATCTTCCTTTTAAAGATTTCACTACTTCATTTTCGGTTTTTGCTAGCCGCACCGACACGCCCAATAATTGGGCTTGGTCATCGAGGATGGGCGGTATCTCTTCGCGCACTTGTGCGGCATATAATTGCTCCGTGATGAGGATAACATCAATGCGCTTTCGGTGGGCAAAAAGTGCTGCGATATTTTTTTGTTCGGTGGGGTTGATTAGCACCTCTTTTTCTGTAGAAATTTGATGGTCGGAAAAAGAAAAAAAAGCGAATTGATTTCGATCAAAACGGACGGCTGCTTGGCGCACGGTTACTTTACCCCAAGAAGAATAACCCGCGCCATGATGTGCGAAGAAATCGGGCACCGATAAGAGAGTGTGAATGGCTTCCTGTCGGGTCATGATTTAGCTACTTTTTTTGAAGCAATAAAATTGGCACAAGCCAACTCTAAAGTGCGTGCCACTTCAAAGACATTCTCCAGATTTTCGCCAATGCATACCACCCCATGATTAGCCATCAAAGCAGCATTCGCTTGTTCGATGGCGCGC
>CANGXE010000217.1 GCA_947457525.1 Bacteroidota bacterium
TTATTTTATTATTTTTCATTGGGCAGTTAATTGGAAAACTATCTATGAACATCTTAAAAATTAACAGCGGCAAAGTGGAAATACGCAAAGACACCGGCAGCCTTTTGCGCACCATAGGCAATGGCGATGCTGTATTTGTCGATTTTAATGCTGCACAAAAGCAAGTGCTTATCACAACAGTTAAAGGCAAGGTAGAAGTAAGGAAAGATACCGGTAGCCTTGAGCGTACCATCGGAAACGGTGATGCTACTTCTGCCCGCTGGATGGGTGATGATGTAGCCATAACCACCAACAAAGGCAAAACCGAAATACGCAAAGCCAATGGCAGTTTAATACGAACAATTTAATTACAGAAATATGAAACACATTTTTTTTCTTATCGCCATCTTCTTCTTTGCTACTCAGTCAAGCAAGGCGCAAACAGTTTTTTCTGTTGACTATGCCAATCAGGCAGATGTTAAGGTCTATGTGGTTAAGTATGAGAATCAGGCAGACCTGAAAGTATACAAGGTTAAATACAGCAATCAGGCTGGGCAGAATGATGGTAAATGGTTTTTCACTCAATACGCCAATCAGGCAAAAAAGAAAATCTACTTTGTGGATTACGAAAACCAAGCAGACCTAAAAATTTATTTCGTTGAATATGAGAATCAAGCTGGCTGGAGAAACTCTTCGAAAAAATCATTGCTATATTAAATCTTCAATAATTCCCCAAAAAACTGTCGGGGTGTATGCTGAAAGGCTACACCCTTTTTTTATAAACTCAAATGTTTAGTTTGCAGAAAATTAGATACATGAAATACTATGCACTACTATTGATATGCTTCGTGACTTCTTTAGCATATTCACAAAAGGCTAATAGCAACGATACCTTATTTTTGAAAGATAATACCATTTACACTGGTAAGATTAATAAGGAAGATTTAAATCAATATCAATTCATTTTATCAGGAACACAAAAAATAGTGTATGTACTAAAAAGTGATATAGTTAGGATAGGGTATCAGTTGACTTCTTCGTCCAATACACAGAGCGTAGGCAATGACACTATTTACTTAAAAAACAATACTAGCTATGTAGGTAATTTACTTAACGAGGAGTGGAAGATGTACGAGTTTGTTATCATAGGCACTAAAAAGATAGTCAGCATACCAAAGGATAGTGTGTTACGTGTGGCACGACACAAAGAAACTTGGAAACAATACCAAGAGGGTTTTCCGGATTGGAAAAAAGATGCAACGGACGCAAAAGTCGCATACGTCAACCGATTTGATACCTTATCTTTCGAGGGATTAAGATTAGAGGTTAAGCAGATTAAACTTCAATCCATTATAACGAGAGAACACTTAAAAACAGCCGGTCAATGTGGGATTGCCGGTGGTGTACTTTCTTTAGGTGGAACTATACTCTCAGTTGTGGGAGCGGTCACAGGTAAACCTACACTAACTTATGTTGGAGCAGGTTTAGCTGGTACAGGTTTAATTCTAAACTTCGTAGCGTTCGGCAATTTGATAAAAGCCGGTAAAAGGAACAAGTAAACGAACCAACGCTACTGATTTTTTATAGGTTTCGTAGTCATTTTTGAGATGCTGCAATCTACACTTCCATAACGCTTTTTTCGGAAACCACGTTCTACATAGCGCCTTAGATTCGCTAGTACTTTATTAGTTGCCTTATGTTTCGCACCTCTTCATTACTGATATCTAAAAAGTAAACGCCTGGAAGCAACTGGCCGGTTTTAATGATGGTAGGCAATTGTGATTTTACGTTTTGCATTATGATTTTCCCGGCTACGTCAGTGATTTTCCAAGTGCAAGCAACTAAATTAGATATTATTCTTATCTCATCACTAAAAGGGTTAGGATAAACGTTTAAATCATAATCACCCCCATCCACATTAGAAAAGCTTAATCCGATAAACGGGAAACATGTACTTAAATTCTGACAAGTACCATTACCCACGCGAACACGGTAGGAGCCGTTTTTTTCTGGAGTAAAACTAAAATCATTCGCACCAGATATCGGTAATTCCGTCTCACAATCATACCACTGATAACTTACTTCACTATCTATTACGTGGAGTGTATTGCCAATCTGATTAACGGACACATCAATATTATCGCTTTCGAAAATCGTTAGGAATGTAAATATGGTACTATCACAGCCTGTAGCACCTTGTAAAACATTTACAATAGTATCTGAACTATAAATGAATCCATTATCCGTTAAAAAGGAGTCACAAGCAGCAATTGCAATATTGGAAATAGTCGGCTGGTTAATTGTGAGGTCGATATTCATAATGCTGTCGCAACCGAAATAATTTGAAATGGTGACTGTTTTTAAGCCTGATGTTGTGAAAACACTGCCGTCTGGTGCCAAATAGCTACTACATGCACTTTGTACAATGTTAGATATAGAGGACTTATTTACTGTGAGGTCAATATAAACTACACTATCGCACCCATTCACAGTGGGTAACACCGCAGTTATCATGCCTGAATTAGTATAAGTTAATCCATCGGTAGAAGTGTAGTTATCACAAACTGTGATTGATGCACTATCCGTAAATGAAGGATTAATGGATAGTGTCAAATGAAGTATGCTATCGCAACCTGCGGAGTTAGGTAGGGTAATATCATATAACCCCGATGAGTCTATAACCTGACCATTAGGACCTGTGTATGGTCCGCAGGATGATATACTCAATTGGGACTGAGTGGAGGATTTAATCGTTAAATCAATAGTTATAATACTGTCACAGCCAACTGAGTTGCACAACACAGCAGTCTTTAAGCCTGATGTTTGGTGATTGACACCATCCGGTGCAGTATAAACATCACATGCAGTTGCGGTTACATTTGACTGTGATGCATTTAATACCGTCAAATCTATATGAATTGTGCTATCACAACCTATTGAATTTGGTATGACTGCTGTTTTGTTCCCCGATGTATTGTAAATTATGCCATCGGGAGCAGTATAACCATTACAAGCCGTCACCTGCAAGGATGAGCTTGTTGAATGATTTATTATGACATCTAATTGAACTAGAGTATCTGGTACTGTTTGTGACAATTGCCAATATCGGCCTGAATTAAGGTATGTAAATCCAGCATAGGTTAAAAGATCACACCCCTCTAAGCTGTCCATCCTTGCAACACCCCAACTTTTCTTCCCAATATTTGAATTTATAATATGAGAAGTCGTATTGGTTATTATGGGATCATTATAGTCAAAGTAAATTCCGCATCTGTTATTAATCACCACACCTTCTGCAAGATTTTTAACTTGTGCTACCTTGAACTGCACAAAACCATGACTAGCGGGTTCGTTAATGTTGCTATCTGGTAATAATATATTATTAAATGTCCACTCAAGCACTCTCGGACCGTACATGGTAAATGAATATGAATGACTGCTTACTTCAGGGATAACGCTAAGGATATCCAGATCATCATCAAGCGTGTCTCTTATGACCACGGTAAATGCGGTATCATTTCCTGTGTTTTGAAAGTAAATTACATACTGAATAGTCTCATTAGGTTTAACGTAATGACTACTTGAAACACCGGTAGGATACCCGACTTTTATGTTAGGATCGTAACTCGATTTCACTTGACCGCAATACTCATCTACATTTGGATCTGCATCGTCCAAGGGTAAAGAATTGACAAGACCCGGAGTCCAGTTAGCATTATTGCCGCATAGTTCAACTGTTGCATTTGGCTGAGATTTCCCCGGATGTAGATAATGCTGATCAACCTCCATTCGCCAAGTTCTGCCATCTCCTACAAAAGCAAATGTATCGGCTAGACCGCCCAACAACTGAACTGAGTCTTGCCATATAAATTCTCCATCAATATAAA
>CANGXE010000218.1 GCA_947457525.1 Bacteroidota bacterium
CCACTCATTTGCAAGCTTTGACCAGGATAAGCAATCCCTCTGTCACGCACTCTCCAACTCATGTTGTTCAGCTTTTTACCTAAACTTACTAATGTATCTCTAGGATTTGCGGTTAGTTTGATATCGTTCAAGGCAACGATGTCAGGAAAATCGCTTGGTAAACTGCGCTTGCTATTATCAAAACCTAAAAAATCAGTTTTGCTACCTTCATATCCCTTAAAGTTTTTAAACGTAGTTTGTTCAGTAAAACTTTGACCAATACTCACATTAAAGAAGCTTTTCTCCGGTATGTCGCGCGTGTTTAATTGAATTAAACCACCTGCCCATTCGCTCGGCAAGTTAGCTTGCCCGGTTTTCATAATAATGATATTATCTAAAATGTTGGAAGGAAAAACATCAAACGCAAAGGCTTTGCGATCGGGCTCGGTACTTGGCAAAATAGTGCTGTTTAACATCGCCATATTATAGCGATCAGCCAAACCACGGATGATGGCAAATTTGCCGTCCTGAATAGTGGCACCACTTACTCTTTTTATTACTTCACTTGAACTGCGATCCGGTGAGCGTTTCATTTCTTCTGCTGATATACCGCTTTGAATAACCGTGCTGTTCTTTTGCATTACCACAATTGCACTTTCATTGTCGCGCTTAGTCACCGTGGCCACTACGGCTATTTCCGTTAGGTTTACTGCATCATCAGTCAATGTCAAGTTTAAATTAGTAACGCTATTTGCGCGGATCTCAACTTCCTCTTGCTTTTCTTTATAGCCAATGTAGCGAACACTTACTTTGTGTTTGCCAACCGGTACTTTAGCAATGGTAAAATTACCATCCATGTCTGTAGATGCACCAAGTGCTGTGTTTCCACCCACTATAACCGTGGCGCCAATAAGTGTTTCCCCACTTTTACTATCTACCACTTTGCCCGACAAAACACCGGTTTGTGCTGCTACAAAGACGCTATAAAGAGATAAAAGCGCGAGAAGTAATTTTGATTTCATGTGTTCTGTTTTAATTGAACACAAAAGTAAGTCGACAATAAAACCAAATGTTGACCTTTAGGTTAAGCAACTGTTAAGCGTTGCATCTTCTTAACAATGAAGACTGAAGTAATTAGTAAAGTATAAAACTGAAATTGGAGTAATGTTAAACTAACAATCTTAAATATTGATTAACATTGACATAACAATGTGCGATTACTTTCGCTACTAAACAAATAAAACTATGGAAGTTAATGACGTTAAAATTTTATTAGTAGATGACGAATCAGATGTGTTAGATTTCATGAAATATAATCTCGAAAAAGAAGGTTTTTGGGTGTATACAGCGCAAGATGGCTTGGAAGGACTTCAATTAGCCAAGAAAATCAATCCTGATATTATTATTCTCGACTTAATGATGCCCAAGTTGGACGGTATCGAAACTTGCCGCGAGTTGCGCGCTTTGCCGGAGTTTAAAAACACTATCATCACATTTCTGACAGCTCGTGATGAAGACTATAGTCAGATTGCAGGTTTCGAAGTAGGGGCAGATGATTACATCACTAAGCCAATCAAACCAAGAGTTTTTATCAGCAGAATTCGTGCACTGCTCCGTAGATTAGAGGCCAACAGCGGTGACGCCAAGCTCAAAGTGGGCGACATTGTAATAGACCGAGAACGCTACATGGTAGTTAAAAGTGGCGTTGAGATCCAATTGCCGCGCAAGGAGTTTGAATTGATGAGTTTATTGGTGTCAAAACCCGGTCGTGTGTTCAAGCGCGAAGAGATATTGAGCAAAGTTTGGGGAAATGAAACCATCGTTGGTGACCGCACCATAGACGTGCACATTCGCAAATTGCGTGAAAAAATTGGCGATGATTATTTCAAAACTATCAAAGGAATTGGGTATAAATTCGATGCCTAAATCTAAAAAAAACACTAAAAAGGACACCATTTAACTCGTTTGTTGAGTTCTTTACACTTCTCTACATCCTTTTTCGGCCATTTGCGTATTATGTTTATAAGCTAATACGTCAACGAATTTTAGCCGACAAATTGAAGGGATTAATATCATTTTTTTCATTACTGATTATTGTCTTTGGGGCATGGTCAACGCGCGCTCAGACAAGTGGTAATATTTTTGAGCTAGAACGTAATGCGCAACTACAGCGTATTCAGTTTGAAAAAACACGGATAGCCAACGACTATGCCGTGGCAGACAATCGTTTGTTTAATCTCATTGATAGTGTGATAGTTTTTATAGAAGAACAACCGGCTGAACGCGAGAAAAAAACACTCTACCTAAAACAACTTCAACAGTTCTTAACCAACATTAATCGTAGTTACTCCGCTAACTACTTAAAAAACGGCACTTATCTGGCCGTATTGAGCTATTATCCCATCATCATTGAGTGGGACCAAAAAGATGAGTTACTCCGTAACATCAAGCGCTATTCCAATTTTTCTATTAAAGCTATTCGTCTACTGCCGAGCAATACCGTGGCAGAAGATTTTTTAACCGATTATCTGAAAGATCATCCCGATGAGATTTTTCGCTATGCTGAGGAGTTTGACGACCGAAAATTTGCTCTTCGTTTATTAGAAAAAGCAGTTCGCTTGGCTCCTGAATCTGTCAAACGCTATTACACAAGCAATAATGCTGTCAACAATATTTTATCCCAAAGTAGGGATATCTATGTGCGCACTAGTTATGAAATCTACAACCGTTTTGGCATTCGTTCCAGAGCTTATCTTTTGCTCGATGTTATTGTAAATAATAATATGGCGATTGCCGATGCGGACTCCATTGGCAACAATCCCGATAAATTGTTTTCACTATTAGTGAAATATGCCATGAAGTACGAAGCCAATGTGACGTATTCTATCTATCGCTACATGGATATTTATGGCATCGATGCTATGCGAAAAGTGAATCAGGAAGCACTAAGTGGCAGCTTGGCATTTGAGAGCTTTGCTCGACACTCGTCCGAAGAAATGTTTGTGTTGATCGGTTATGGATATAAAGAAACTACTCCGCGTATTATTCAACAATTGATGGATATACTTCGAAAAAAATCTACCGGCATTCCCATAAGCAGTGTCATGGTTGCCTCCATGGATAAAAAGAAACTTAAACAACTAATCATATATGCTGACCAACAGCAATTTTTAGACAAGTTACTGGGTTTGATGGATGAAGAAAAGAAAGATTACTTATTAGCTTTAGCTGTGATGGAAGAAAAGGAAGATATCTTCCCGCCATTCAAAACTTTTTCGAAAGGTGCTCCATTGATTGGCTATGAAGTAGCAGATAAATCCATAAATGAACTGACTAAAGCTCGCCCACCCGGCATGATTGAAGAGGATGGTGAGGAGACAGCTTTTGCACCACCTAGCAAAATTGAACTGGGAGTTAAACCCAAACAGGATGCTGAGAATATTGTGCCAATACCAATTGTTGTAGAACCGATTGCTATTAATATCAGCGATAAAGCAAAGTTAATTTTATTGCTCGAAAAAAACTTACAACAGACTATACGTCAAATTACAGGATTTCTTAATCAAGATTATGCTGAGAAAGTGTTGCTCCTGGCAGCACAAAAAGAACCGGATGAGCTTTTCAAAAATGTAGAACAGTTCAAATATAAGCGCTACTGCATAAAAATATTAGAAGCCTGTGCACTCAATGCTCCCGTCTCAGTGAAGCGCTATCTCTATAATCAAATGCATCCTGTAAATTATATTTTGCAATACAGCACCAATCCGGCTGTAAAAAAGATAATAGACATCAATTCGCAACTAGGCTATCACAGCAAACCCTTGCTTCTGATTGATGATATAGTAGCGGGTAAAACTAGTGTGAAGGATGCTATTACGA
>CANGXE010000219.1 GCA_947457525.1 Bacteroidota bacterium
AAGAAGAAACTTTCCAAGGCGCATAACCACGAAGTGAAATATGCGTTGAAAAGCGAATTAGATTACAAATGGATAGCCAATAGCGATCGTTATTTCTTATTGGAAATTTTGCCACACACTGGACGTCATCATCAAATTCGTGCGCAACTATCAAAGATAGGTTGCTCGATAAAAGGCGATGTAAAATATGGAGCAAAACGCACTAATCCGGATGGACGAATTCATCTTCATGCTCGTCAATTAGCGTTTACACATCCCGTTAAATTAGAAGCCATTACCATCACCGCACCACTTCCGAACGAAGTAATCTGGCAAGCGATGGATAAGATTGTAAGCGAAAAGAGTAAGTAAGCTAACTTAGAATCAATATGATTGATTTTAAGTCGTCTAGATTTAGCTCGATAAAGTGTAAAACCTATACGACTATTGCGGCACTTCGCTAGCGTTGACTTTTATCTTTCCGGTAATATTTTTAATCGTATAGTCTGAAAAATTTTGATTGGCAATCATTCCTTTGCCATAAATCACCTCGTCTTCAGTGGCTATTTTTACAAATGTGTTGGAGTAAATAATCTTCTTCTCTTCATCCCATATCAATTCATCCGTGGTCAATCTTTCCCCCTTTTGGTTTACCACCACAATACTATCTCGAACAGTCATTTCTTGACTGCTTTCTACGGCTGTGGCATACTTGGCAGTCAACGTACTTTCTACATTCCCCTCTGAATCGAAAAACTGTAGGTGAATGCCATCTCCAAACTCCATGTAGGGTTTTTCTTTATTAAACCGAGTAGCAGTCGGTGCAGTAGCCTTTATACGTGTTACACCGTTATCCGAATAGTTAATCACCACTTCTTTGCCGGTTTCAATGTTTACGTTAGCTCGAGCCGCTACTAATTTTGCTTCTTCCAAATCATTGCCGCACGATACTAAAAAGACAGCAATCATGAGCATCAAAAAATCTGAAATTGAATGTGGTAACCGAAAAATCATTCTGTACAATATAATGACTCGAGACTAATCATACTTGCGCTTAATAAACCAAATATCGTTGAGCACTAAACCAAAACTTAGACGATAGAATGTTTCTCGAATTGCTGACTTATCTGCAACACCTCTTGTACCAAACTGACCGGAAATATTTAACCGAGCTACATTTTTGAATGGCACTCCTAAGCCAACCGTTCCTGCAAGTTCATTTAACTTTTGCCCTCGAAAACTAAACTCGCTCGCGCCATAATAAAACCCAGCTCTATACTGCATTTTGTTGAAAAACTTGCGATCATCATATCGCGGAATTACTTGAAATCCTATTGACCATTTCCAACTATTGCTAAGCTGGTCATTATTAAGTGGTGAAGAAAAATTACTCCAAGTGTTGTACTTAAAGTCCGTGCCAATCATCCAAAACTTCTCATTTCCAAACATAATGCCTCCCGAAAAATTCATAGGCATTTTTATTGTTCCTTTTGTATTAAAAGTGGCTAACACAGTATCTACTGTAGTGAACCCGACTGAAGAATTAAAATTTAATCTGTCCCAATAGTTGTCGGTGCTACTGACAAGCGGAATCCCACCGGCTACTGTTGCTCCGGCAGTTACATAAATATCTGTACGTGGGTCTAGTTGATCTGTATTGTGATAAATTCTATTTTGGTATTGAACCCCTAATGTGTATGAAAACCCTCTCACGTTCATATTGGTAATATTGCGTGTTATGTACGCTTCTACGGTATCGGGGAAAGTGATTGTCTTCTGATAATCTAATTTTCCAAACGTATAGCCCAAATTGGTTCCAATAGAAAAACCCTTGATTTTATACGCACCACCAATGTATGCATTGTATGTAGACCCCTTGCCGGCAAACACTTCACGAAATGAGCCTAAGGTAGTGTCATTAAAGTTTTGAATAAATGTATAACTCAAATTACTCACCGGTACTAAACCTAGAGTAACCGCCCACTTATCGGGCTTAGGTACAAACGCAATTGCTAGGTGACTAACACCTCCATTCAATGCGCTGTATGTAGAATCTCTTGTTGTAATGCTCGCTCCATCTAACAATGCTCCTGCCTCAATTGTAGTGCGCAACAAAGAAGCATACGATGCCGGGTTGGCATAGTTAATGTGTACAGCAGAATAATAAGGTGCGGATAAATCGCCCATGGCGCGATTGGCTGAAAACACATTGGAGCGGATTGACCCTAAACCGAAACGAGAGTAAGGAGAAGAAGCTTGAGCCTTTATCTCTGCAGCACTAAAAAGCAACAAGCCCAACACACTGAATACTATTAGCGCAAAGGGGTGATGAGTAATTGATGACTTGTTGATTTTATCTTTCACTGTTAATATTAAAATTCAAAATTCGGTTAAGCCCTTCCAACACTAAATTGGGGCGGGCAAATATCTCACTTTCCTGCATAGTAGCAAACTTTGACCAATCTCCACCGGTGGCCACTACTTTTAGGTTACTGAAACGCTGCTCATATTGTTTTATTATCCCATAAATCTCTGCGCTGATGCCATTTAACACACCACTCGCGATGGCAGACGTTGTGTCTTGACCAATTAAATCAAACCCTTGCTGATCGGTAGATGTCACTAAAGGCAAACTAGCCGTGTACTCATGTAGCGCTTTAAACCGAAGTCGCAACCCCGGACTTATAGCTCCACCTATAAATTGACCTTTTTCGTTTATGAAATCATATGTAACACAAGTGCCGGCATCAATTTTCAATACAGGAAAATTAGGAAACATAAACGAGGCCTCCACGCTGCCTGCCACTCTGTCTGCGCCAAGCGTATCCGGAGTTTTATACGCTAATTGCATGGGCAATAGCAACCGGTTTTTCATGTGAAAGGTTGGAATTCCTTTTTGTTGCAATACCTCAATTTCTCGATGTTCCTTGCCGGAGCGCGATAATATAGCATGAGTAATCGACTGGTTTTCGATTAATATATCAATCAATGATTGACCATCGGCATATAACTTCACCAGTTTGTTGTTTTCAAACAAACCCATTTTGATATTGGTATTTCCGATGTCTATAGCGAGTTGCAACTGATTAATTATGGGTTTATTCTAATGTACGTCTGCCACCGATGTAACGCACGACAAAACTGGTCTTATATCGCGGTTGAATTTGATTACGCCAATAGACCTCACATTCTTCGTATGTTTTAAAACGACCAATCATATATTTAAACAAACCTTCTTCTTCAATGACTTCATACCCTTTCAAGTGGGTGTAATAATTCGTGTCTAAAGGAATTGGTTTTTTGAGTGCATAAAACTGCACCCTATAAGAAGTATCAAACTTCAGAGACATGTTTTTTTCCTCCGCTTTAATCATATTGCCAGAAATTTTTCCACTAGCTGAATTCTCCAACTTCAGGTTATTATCTGTTTTGATGACTAATTTATCTTGTTCTTTGCTAACGGGTTGGACTTTTGAAAGAGCTATAGGTGTTGAGGTCAGTTCCGTGTCCACTTTATTTTTCGTTGTTTGAGCGTCTGTCCACTCTTGCGAATTACGTGTTTTGTCTTTTCGCAAATCATCTACCAATTCTGCATCTATTTTTTGTTGACGAGCGGCATCGGTGGTAAGTGCTGCATCGGCTTTTCGTTTACGCAATTCTTCTTCAAGCAATGTCGCTTCTTGTTTTCTCTTTTGCTCATCATCTTCTACCACAGCAACAGCCGATTTTGGTTGATTGTTACTGGCATTATTGGTCGCAGTTGTTGAACTGTTCAACACTTGTTGTGATGCGCTGCTTGCTTCTTGTTTGGCAACACCAGGTGTTTGAGTTTTATTTTCAGTCGAACTAACACTTGTTTGTTTTTCCTGTTTAG
>CANGXE010000220.1 GCA_947457525.1 Bacteroidota bacterium
ATCTTTCCTCTGACTGTTCAGGTTCTTTTGGTAAATTTCTTTCAATAGTCGGCCCGGCCGGAATCTCGCCAAACCATTTCTCCACCAAAGCAAATACTTCTTTTGCTTTTACATTGCCGGCTATAACAATTACTGCGTTGTTCGGGCGATAAAAACGATAAAAGAAATCTTTTGCTGTCTGCATTTCTACTTGCTCAATGTGCTCTAAGTTCAACCCAATCACCGGCCATTTGTAGGGGTGAACTTTGTAAGCCAAGCCGGTCATTTTGTGCCACACATCGCCATAAGGTTGGTTGATATAGTGCTCTTTAAACTCTTCCATCACCACATTCTTTTGCGTACGCAAACTTTCCTCATCAAACGCTAAAGACAACATTCTATCGCTCTCTAACCAAAGAGCTGTCTCGAGATTGTTGGCCGGAAGAATGTCATAGTAGTTAGTGATGTCAGTTGAGGTAAAGGCATTATTTTCTCCGCTGGCATATTGCAATGGGCTGTCGAACTCAGGTATGTTCACCGATCCTTCAAACATGAAGTGCTCAAACAAGTGCGCAAAGCCGGTTTGATTTTCGTCTTCATCTCGAGAGCCTACTTTATAGAGCACATTAACTGCTGCCATGGCTGTGTTTGCGTCCTCGTGCACAATCACTTTCAAGCCATTGGCTAATGTATGTTGTTCAAATTTTATCATTCGTCAAAAATTACCCAACAAATGTATGTTTTTTGACTAGAGCGGAAAGTCAGATATTGTTAGTTTTGAACAATCAAATTAATCGTATGGCAGAAATAAAAACAATTGCAATAGCCGGAGCCGGCACTATGGGTGCTGGCATTGCACAAGTATTTGCACAAGCAGGATTTAAAGTAACGCTATTTGACATTAATGAGCAAACACTTGACAAAGCTAAGTCCTTGATTACAACACAACTTGAGGCCGCTGTGAGTAAAGGGAAAGTAAGCGAAATCGAAAAGAATAACGCTTTGGCAAAACTTACTTTTTCTACCACTGCTAGTGATTTAATAGCAGATTTGATTATCGAAGCCATTGTTGAAAAATTAGATGTCAAAAAGACATTGTTTAGTCAGTTAGCAGAACAGAACTCAACAACGACCATTTTAGCCTCCAACACCTCTTCATTACCCATCACCCAATTGGCTAATGGCGTAAGTCAACCTAACCGTGTGGTAGGTTTACATTTCTTCAATCCAGCACATTTGATGAAATTGGTAGAAATAATTGCCGGAGCTGAAACAGATGATCAGACTATTTCGGCCATGAAATCACTAGTAGAAAAAATTGGAAAAAAACCTGTGGTGTGCAAGGATAGTCCAGGCTTTATTGTGAACCGCGTGGCTAGGCATTATTATGTGGAGAGCCTGAAAGTTGCGGAAGAAAATATTGCCCCCATAGAAACTATCGATAAACTAATGGAAAGTGCCGGCTTCAAAATGGGTCCTTTTAAACTAATGGATACCATAGGCAACGAGATCAACTTTGCGGTTACTTCATCTTTGTTTGATAGCTTTCATCAAGATGCAAAGTTCAGACCCTCACGCTTACAACAACAAAAAGTAGATGCCGGTCACTTGGGAAAAAAAACCGGGAAAGGTTTCTACAATTACAATTAAGCGATAAGCAAATAGGCATAATGCCATAACCATGCTTCACTTTAACGACCTTACAAACTTCTTATCGAAACTCAGTATACGCAAAAGCATAAATGCGGCTGCTGTTGTTAGTTCGTTTTATCTCGCTAAATGGACGCAGCAACCCATTCAGTGGGGATTGCCATTTAACTTATCCATAGAACCAACTACCTCCTGTAATCTAAGCTGCCCAGAATGCCCCAGTGGACTTAAATCTTTTACTCGTCCAACAGGCAATTTAGACTACACGTTTTACAAAAAAACTATAGATGAAATTGGGGACAAGTTAATCTATCTATACTTCTACTTTCAGGGTGAACCTTACTTGCATCCAAAGTTTTTGGAACTTGTGAAATATGCTTCGCAGAAAAAAATTTATACCGTAACATCAACCAATGCCCACTTCCTAACCGAACGAAAAGCAAAAGAAACTATTGAAAGCGGGCTTGACCGAATTCTAATTTCTATTGACGGCACAACGCAAGAAACGTATGAGCAATATAGAATAGGCGGAAGCTTAGAAAAAGTGATTGAAGGCACTAAAAATTTGGTGAAAGCTAAGCGAGAAATGAATTCACCTACCCCGCATATTATCTTTCAATTTTTGGTCGTCAAACCAAATGAACATCAAATTAGTGAAGTAAAAAAACTAGGGCTAGAGATTGGAGTGGATGAAGTAAAGTTAAAAACCGCACAGCTTTACGAGTTTGAAAACGGGAATGAACTAATGCCGAGCATTGATGAATTCTCGAGATACAAAAAGCAAAAAGATGGTTCGTACAAAATCAAAAACGAACTACTCAATCATTGCTGGAAACTGTGGCACAGTTGTGTGATTACTTGGGACGGAAAGATTGTGCCCTGCTGTTTTGATAAAGATGCGCAACACCAACTTGGCGATTTGAATACAAAATCTTTCGCCACCATTTGGCAGAGTGACTTGTACCGTTCTTTTAGATCGCGCATACTCCAATCGCGCAAAGAAATTGACATCTGCACAAATTGCAGTGAAGGGACTAAGGTATGGGGTTAACAAACAAAAAAATCGGCTTAATGCCGACTTTTTTGTATCTATGAGTAGAGTTGTAAGTTTATAGTGGACTAATAAATGTAAACTTACCGTTTGTCAAAGTCTTGATATTGCCATTGTTTAAAACTAACGTGCCGCTAAATGTACCGTCAATATATTTACCATCTACTTCCGCGATATTTATTACTCCGGTTGAACTGGAGTCAGCGCCAAATAAATCAGTAGGGCTTCTTGGTGTACCAAAGACAATCATACTGCTTGGAGGGTTTGCATTATACGTTCCAAAACCGTTGTAATTAGACAGTGTAATTGTTACCATTTTTACTAGAATTCCCGAGCCATTCACAACCAACAGCTGATCTACTTTGCTACCAAAACTTGTAAAGACTTCACACTTCCTCCGCCATCTATTTGGCATTCTAAAAAACCAACTAAGTCTTTTACTTTTTCGCAAGAACTAAAAACTGCAGTATAGAAGACAATTAATAAGAGTATAGATTTTGCTTTCATAAAAAAATTATAAGATAATTGTATATTAAATAGTCATAATCTCTTTCTCTTTCACTTCGAGGTGTTTTTCTACTTTTGCCGAGAAATCGTTGGTGATATTTTGGATAGTTATTTCTGCTGTTTTTGCACTGTCTTCCGGCAAACCATCTTTCAAAAACTTCTTCACCTTCTCGTTAGCCTCTCTGCGAGCTGTACGAATAGAAACACGACAGTTTTCGGCTTCATTTTTAGCTTGCTTCACCAAGTCTTTTCTTCGTTCTTCTGTAAGAGGCGGCACGCTCAAACGAATAATCTTACCATCGTTTTGAGGAGTTACACCAATGTTTGCTTGAAGAATTGCTTTTTCAATTTCATTGATTAATGAATTATCCCAAGGTTGAATAGTTAATGTACGTGCGTCAGGAGTAGAAATGTTACCCACTTGAAAAAGTGGTGTGCGTGCGCCATAGGCGTTCACGTCTATACCATCGAGCATAGATGAACTCGCGCGCCCTGCTCTGATTTTAGCCAATTCATTTTCAAAATGGTCAAGTGCTTTGTTCATCTGTGCACGAACCTCATCTAACAATGTTTTTACATCTGCGTCTGTCATAAGTATTTGCTTATTGGTTTTACTAATTTGAATAATTAATTGGTAACTAATGTTCCTATTTTTTCTCCTTTCAA
>CANGXE010000221.1 GCA_947457525.1 Bacteroidota bacterium
GGCTGCCGAACCACCACGAATAAACAAGTCGTTGCGGAATCCGCCCGAAGAAAAACCAACACCCGGCAAACTTTGTACTACTTTTGAAATGTCTCTGTTTCCGCCTGGGTAGCGTTGAATTTCATTGATACCGATGGTGCGCACACTCACCGGACTTTCTTCGTTTTTTACGAAAGGGTCGGCTTTAACTACTACTTCAGTTAAATCTGTGGATGAAGGAGAGAGTTCGATTACCACTACAGCCGGACGACCTTTGGTAATTTCAATTTCAAAAATGGTTTTTGGAGTGTAGCCGAGGCTGGAGAATTTGATATTGTAAGTGCCGGGAGGAATGTCGGTGATTTTTGCTTCACCTATTTCATCTGTAGTGCCACCATTGGTAGTGTTTTCTATCTGCACAGCTACCAAATCTAAAGGTTTGTTACTACCACTTTCAGTGACTTTGACTTGGAGAGTGCCGCCCTGCGCGAGCACATTGAGCGTAGCGAAAAACAAAAAGGCCACTACGAGTTTAAACTGTTTCATTGTGTTGATTTTGAAGCAATGATAACAGCAGTTGAGGTGATTTGTTTACTTGAAAATCAATTTTTTATCGAAACGAATGATTTGGCACTTTAATCGATAATTTTTTGCACGATTTCCTTTTCCCAATCTTTCCATTCACTGGTTTCGATGATAGTTTTTACTTGGTCTTTGTAGGCTTTGTTACGAAAAAGTGTTTTCAAAGTGTTCATGGCCGGGTTGCTTAACCGACTGTTGGCCGATAGGCGGGCTTGAATTAAGTTGCGCAGCACTTGGTCATCGGCATACTTTATTTCTTCCAGCACATCAAATGCTCGCATTCTTGTTCTAAACTCAAATTGATTGGAGGAGAAGGTTGCCAATTCTGCAATATGTTTTCTGTATTCCGTAGAGTCAGTAGTAGACTTTATGGCAATTTCTAACCAAGCCATTCGGATGTTGTTGTTTAACCCAAGTTCGTTTTGGGTTTTGGTAAGATACGTTTTCGTGTTTTCAGGGAACTGCTTCGTTAGCTTTCGCAAAGCTAATTCCACGTTGATGTAAGAGCTGTCGGATAACATTTTCTCTACATCTGCAATCAGAGCTATGGGTAAACTATCCATTTGTTGTATAGTTTCTCTTCGTACTTGATGGTCTTTGTCATTCAATGCTTTTTTAAAGAAAGGAACTCGATTTTCACTGCTGTCTCCTTTGAGTTGAAACACTACCTCATTACGAATGGAATGAAATTTTTCTTTGTTGAATAAACGTAACAGCAAATCACGTTTAGTATCCATTGCTACGCTGCGCATACCCACCACTGCATCGTAGCGGTCAATATAATTTTCGGCTTGTTCGGCCTGAGCGGCAAGTTCAGGATAAGGTTTGTTGAACGTGGTTGTTTTGAGGATTTGACAGCCAACATCAAACAGCGCAAATGCTACGGTTTTATTGCCGGAGTTGGGGATAACCACCGTGTCTGATGGGCCGCTTATCCAAGTTTTGAACGCAGAAGTACTGTTATCGGTGTAGTGTACTTTAAATTGAATGGGCATTTTAAAATAGCCGGTGAGTTCATCTACTTTATGCGTTTGGTTGACGTAGAAGATAGTTTTATCCGTTTTGTATTCGGTGTATACTTCATAGTTGGGTACACCTGCACGATAAACCCACTGATCGAAAAACCAATCGAGGTTAATGCCTGCTGTTTCCATAAAACTCATCATAAAATCATGATTGCTCACATTGCCGTAGGCGTGTTTTTTTAGATAAGCGGTGATACATTTTCTATAAACACTATCACTCACGGTGTAGCGCAACATATCAATCACAAAACTTCCTTTCGGATAGTGGCGAGATGAACCTCCTTCCGAGTGAGCCACCGGGAAACGATCGCGTTTGTCAGCCCAAATAGCGCTGTTGGCTTCTCCGCGTTTGTCCATTTGGTATTTTTCTTCACCTTGTACTTGGCGAACAAATTGTTTGGCGTAGTAGGTAGCAAAACTCTCGTGCAACCAATGGTGTTGTGCGCTGTATTCAGTGATGTAGTCCCCAAACCATTGGTGAGTCAACTCGTGAGCGTTGGTGGAAAGATAGGCTCGGTCTAAAACGCCTCGACTGTCGTTCAATGAAAAATCACCATAAATGGTAGCAGTCGTGTTTTCCATAGCGCCAAACATAAATTCCTGAACGGGAGTGTTGGAGTAAACCTGCCAAGGATAAGCCACCTGAAACTCGCTGCTCAACCAATCCATCATTTCCCCGCTGAATTGGTAAGTAGGAATGACGGTTTCGGGAAGGTTGCTGTAAAAGTATTGACGGCTTACCATGCCGTTTTTGCTTTTATAATCTTTGTAGGTGTACTTATCAATAGCAATCATTATAAGATAAGGCACCATAGGTTTGTCCATCGCAAACGACCAAGTGGTGGTACCATTCGTGTTTTTAGTTTTTTTCTTCAATGCACCATTAGCAATGACGGTGTAGGCGCTGTCGAAAGTTATAGTAGTAGAAGTAATTAATTTATCATTCACATCATCATAGCAAGGTATCCAGTGGCGGTTATCAATACCTTGGCCTTGGGTCCAAATCTGCTTACGTGTGAAATAGCGGTTTTTTGTTGGGTTTTTATCCGGCACATTCCAACCCACAAAATAAAGTCCTCTTCGCGGAGTGGCGATGTAGTCAATATCAAGTTTGTAGGTTTTGTGCCAATCTAGAGAAGAGGTAAATCGAATAGTTAACCCTTCTTTGTTTGTGTCAAAAGGGGTATTCTGTCCGTTTACTTTCACACTTTTGATATTGATGTTTGGTGCATTTAGAAAAAGCGTGTCTACTAAGTACTGAATTGGTTTAAACTCGTATTTCACGTTACCAATAACTTGCGATTCTAGGGTGTTGAAGTTTACCGTTAAGTTCATAGTTAGAAAATCAACATTATGCTCGCGGATGCGCCCGCCAGGGTCGCGGAGGTAGCAAATGGAGCTGTCTTCGTGGCTATGTGCTAATGAGGTTAAACACAAAAGAAAAATGGTCAAAAACTTATTCATCGGGTTTACTATTTGGGTGCAATATGAAATCAAACCTAGGTTAAGTCTGTTCAATTAACAAATATTGCTAGCAAGGAAAAATCGGAAACAACCATTTTATGTAAAATAACGTATATATTTAATCCGCAGATTTTAAATATCTCAATGAGCCCTAACTACATCCTTTTAGCTGTACCGTTTTTCTTTTTGCTGATGGGCATTGAATGGTATTTGGGTTATCGCAAAAACAAACAGTTGTACCGACTGAATGATAGTATTAACAATTTAGTGATTGGCATCGGTAGCCAAGTGTTTAATGTGGCGTTTAAAGTGTTGTTGTTAGGCATGTATGTGCTTCTGTACGACTACATTGCAATTTTTAAAATCCCGGCCACGTGGTGGAGTTTTCTGCTCGCCTTAGTGTTGTTTGATTTTCTTTTCTATTGGGCGCATCGCTGGGGGCACGAAATGAATATTTTTTGGGGCGCACATTCGGTGCATCATCAGAGTGAGGAATACAATTTGAGCGTGGCTCTCCGTCAATCATGGTTTCATAATTTGATTGCCTTCCCGATTTTTCTACCTATTCCATTCCTAGGTTTTGATCCGGTTACCTTTGGTGCAGCAGCAGCAGTCCAAACGTTGTATCAATTTTGGATACATACTCGCGTGGTAGATAAAATGCATCCTTGGATAGAGTATTGGTTGAATACACCTTCGCATCATCGTGTTCATCATGCCATCAATCCAAAATTCTTAGATAAAAATCATGCCGGTATGTTTATGATTTGGGATAGAATGTTTGGCACATTTAA
>CANGXE010000222.1 GCA_947457525.1 Bacteroidota bacterium
TATGGCGAATATAAAAGGCTGCGGCAAACTGATGTTCATCATAGCCTTGTTTAATACACAATTCATTAAATTTGCGCTATGAAACCCTATCATACTCTTCTTTATTATTACTACACCCCCATTGCCGATGCGGCCGCTTTTGCCGAACAACACTTAGCTTTTTGCGAGCGATTGGGTATCGTGGGGCGCATTATCGTAGCCGATGAAGGATTGAACGGCACCATTTCCGGCACCGTGGTGCAATGCAAAAAATATATGGATCAGCTAAAAAGTAATCCAACTTTTGCTGGCATTGAATTTAAAATAGATGAAGTGGATGTGCCTTCATTTGAGCGGCTCTATGTTCGCTACAAACCGGAGATTGTGCACAGCAGCCTTCGTGGCATTCGCAACATCGACCCGAATGAAATAACCGGTACTCACCTCAAGCCACATGAAGTATTAGAAATGCTCGACCGCGATGATGTGGTGTTTGTAGACGTGCGCTCCAACTATGAGTCAAACGTTGGGCGATTCAAGAATGCCGTCACACTGGACATTGATAACTTCCGCGATTTTCCCGAAAAACTGAAAGAACTCGAACACCTCAAAAACAAAAAAGTAGTGACCTACTGCACAGGTGGTATCAAGTGCGAAAAAGCAAGTGGCTATCTGCGCAAAAACGGTTTTGAAAATGTGTATCAGGTGGAAGGCGGCATTGTGAAATACGCCAAAGAAACCGGAGGAAAAGACTTTGAAGGCAAACTATACGTGTTTGATAATCGCGTAGTGGTTGATGTCAACTCGGTGAACCCGACCATTTTTTCTAAATGCAAAAATTGTGGAGAAACCTCCGCGCGGATGGTTAACTGCGCCAATGCCGTTTGCAACGAACACTTTGTTCAATGTGAAGCCTGCAGCTGGAAAATGGAAGGCTGCTGCTCAGAGGCTTGTATGCAAAGCGAACACAAGCGTCCTTATGATGGGACCGGTTATTACCAACGCGAATCGGCTAATGCTTGCAGTATAGACTAAACCAACTGGTAAAAGCTGTTTATTTCTTGTACCACTCGATCTATTTCTTGAGCAGTGATACTATGAAAAAGAGGCAAGCGAACTAAGCGAGCGCTTTCTCTAGTAGTAAAATCATCATCTTCCGAAAAGCGGCCAACTTTTTGACCAAACTCACTGCTGTGCAAAGGCACATAGTGAAACTGCGCAATGATGTCTTTCTCGGTCAAGTAATCAATCAATGCTTTGCGTGTTTCTTTGTCTTTCACTTTGATGTAAAAACAATGTCCACTATGCTCGTCTGTGTTTGATACAATTGGCAATTCGATTAATCCTTTTTGTTGCAACGGTTTTAATGCCGAAAAATATTGATCCCAACCGCGCACAAAAGCCGCATTAATGTTTTCGCCTTCTAGCAACTGCGCATAAAGCATCGATGCGTTCAATTCAGAAAGCGGAAAGTTCGAACCAATAGCTTTCCACTCATAACGATTCGCTTGATGATTAAAAAACGAGCGCCTGTTCGTACCAAACTCATACGCTAGATAAAAACGCTCTAGCAAAGCCAGATTGTTGACAGCAATTCCTCCGCCTTGTCCGCAGGTGATGTTTTTCAAATGATCAAAACTAAATGTGGAAATATCGCCAAAGCTTCCAAGCAAACGTCCATTTTGCTTCGCCAATAAACCATGGGCATTGTCTTCAATGACCAACAGATTATACTTTTTAGCCATAGCCGTGATTACAGAATAATCTTGTGCTACTCCGGCATAGTTAAGAGTCAAAATCGCTTTCGTTTTGGGGGTGATGGCCGCTTCAATTTTGGTTTCGTCCATCATCATGCCATTCGGTCGGATGTCAATAAACACACAAACTGCTCCGCGCAGCACGAACGCATTGGCGCAAGACACAAATGCATATGATGGCATGATCACTTCATCGCCCGGCTGAATGTCGGCTACTAAAGCCGCCAACTCTAAAGCATGCGTACAAGATTTGGTCAAATAGAACTCTTCTAACTTATAGTTAGACTTAAACCATGCTACACAAAGTTCTATGTACTTTTTTGAAGAAGCCGAATCCGTAGACTGCAAGTAGTCTTGAACCAAAACTTTTTCAGTGCTGGTGATTGTTGTTTTAAAAAAAGGGATTGTATTAGGCATTACTTGTCACTCACATTTTTGCCAAAATAAATACAATGCGGAAAACTATTCATTTTAATTTAAACAATCTTTCGTATCGATTGGCAAGCAGAACAAATGATAATACTAATTGCATAGCTATTTATGAAAACTTATTTGATCTATTTTAGATAAGCTATAGTATCAAGCGAAAAATCTTTATTTCTGTTTTTTAGCATAACTATTTTGCCGGCTAAGCAATAACCAAAACCTACTCTTTATCATATTGAAAAACTATCTCTTTTTGCTTTCCTTTTATGGGTCCGAAAATAGTAGCCACCATGCGTTTTGGCGACAGCAAAGTATATCGAATGACTTGTGGGAAGTCATGCTGTTGGTTTTCGGCAACAAAAGAAGTGTCAGTAAAAGAAGTTATCACAAATCGAACAGGTTTAGGCACTTTACTTCCATCATAAACTATTGGAATGTAGTAAAACTGACCGTTTTCCACTTTTAGTTCAATACTTTCATCGCGTACAAAATCATTTCCGGCTTGGTGAAACGAACCGCCCGCCATAAATGTGTCTGATAACACTTGCCACACTTCATACGCTTCTTGTCCATCTAGTTTCCACTCGCCCTCGAGCCAAGCAAATTTCTTTACGGATATATCCGGAACAAATGAAGCAAGAAATAAAACTAAAATGATGGCAAATAAACCTTTCATCCTAAGGGTTTAAACTGCTCAAAACCTTGTTTGCAATTGAAACAAAAACGAATAGCGCGACAAAGTGTTGAACCAAAAGATGAGCGCAATGTGGTGTCTGTGCTATGACAGTGTGGGCAACGCACACTATTTAATTGTGCTTCGGTGAGTTCACCGTCTAAAACGGCAGGTGGCGCTAAACCGAATTTCTCGAGTTTTTCTTTTGCGTCTTCGGTCATCCGATTACTATTCCAAGCCGTTTCATAATCTACTAAAACCTCCGCTTTTTCTATTCCTATTTCAGCCAATTTTTCAGCTATGTCTTTTTTAATAACACCAATGGCTGGACAACCGACAAACGTGGGTGTCATTGTGACTTTCACGTTTCCTTCATCGCTAATCTCTACCAAGGAAATCATACCCATTTCCACCACAGAAATTACGGGAATCTCAGGATCTTTGACTTCGTTGAGTGCGTCAAAAATTTCAGCTTGGGTAAAAATATGTGGCGTGGTCATTATCGAATTTATTTCTGTTACCACTCAGCTTTAGGATCGAGTTGGGTTACTTCCGTCATTTCGCTCAATAATGGCTGCAAATACTCCGAATGAAATCCTTTGCGGCCTCCATAAGGCACTTTGTTTTCATCCACAATTGGCAAAGTCAAATTAAAGGAAGCCACTAATGCAGATACCTTTTCTAACCACCTTTTTTTCAATTCTTCTTCTCCCGCAAAAACCCCGTCTGTCATTAAGGCTTGTTCGTTTGCTCCGGTTTCAAAAATACTATGAGCTAATGGGAAAGCATAATTCAACGCACTTTGCATTCTAGCTTTACTTTCTTCTGTGCCAGCCGCTAACTGGCGCACAAATGCATCAGCATGCATAGTGTGATATTTAATCTCGCCTTTTATTTTTTTCGCCAATTGCGCCAATGGCTGATAACTACTTTGAGCCAACAAATCGTAACGAATAGCCTCAGCGTGGTCAAACAAAAA
>CANGXE010000223.1 GCA_947457525.1 Bacteroidota bacterium
AGCCTTTGATGGGAATAGTTTTGGCGTAGCTGCCAAACAAGTCGAACACCAAGATGCCCAACTCGGGGTCGTTCATATAAATGCGGTTGTCCCGCTCTTGAATAAAATTGGGGTTGGGTGTTTGACCCAAGATAACATTTAAGGCTTGACTTTCGCGAAATATCTTGCCGAATTCATCAATCTTTTTGAGTTTAAAATCGACATTGTCATAAAACCAAATTCTTCCATCTGCCGAAGAAGCCACAGCCGACACGTTTTGATAGCCCATTGAGAACAAGTCGTACGTATTTAATGGCGAAAGGAAACGGTCGAGCGTAACGATGGTCATATAGTCGGGATAATACACTAACAACTTCATGGGGTTCGTAGCGTCCACCATGCCCACTTTGCCGAAGCGAAACTCTTCGTATGGGAAAAGCAACTTGCCTTCTTTGCTATACTTCTCGATGCGATTGTTTGCAACGGTGTAAAAATTGCCGAAGTTATCAAGCGCCAAGGCATTAGCTTTGGTGGCAAAAGAACTAATCAACCGAAAGCCGCCTTGCAGACTCCAAGAGCCTAAGCACAAAATAGCGCCTATGAGCACGAGGCTTCGCAAAGATTTAGACAGCTTGTTCATTCGGTTGGTAATAACACAGTTTTAAATCCGTTCCATCAAAAACAGCATAGCTGCTATAATCGAGCCAATCGCCAAGGTTGATATAACGACTTTTATCGCCAAGCGATATGTCGAGCGGCAAATGGCGATGCCCAAACACAAAATAATCTACCGGCTGTCTTTCCAACACGCGTTTACTGTATTGTACCAACCACTCTTTGTCCTCGCCTTTAAACACTTCCTTTTCGTGTTCGGTCGTGTTGCCATAGCGACTTCTGCGCGAGAAATAATTGGCGATGCCTACACCAATGTCGGGATGCAGCCACTTAAACAAAAATTGACAAACCGGATTAGCGAATACTTTTTTGATAAACTTATAACCGTGATCGTCAGGACCCAAACCATCGCCATGACCAATAAAGAATTTCTTGCCATTCCATTCGCGACTGATGGGTTGGTGATAGACTTTCACGCCCAACTCTTCTTCAAAATATCCATACATCCACAAGTCGTGATTGCCCGTAAACACATGAACCGGAATACCGGCATCACTCAACTCGGCTATCTTGCCTTGCAGGCGCACAAAGCCTTTGGGCACCACCGTACTGTACTCATGCCAAAAATCGAAAAGGTCGCCAACGAGGAATATTTCTGCGGCATCATGCTTGATGCTATCGAGCCATTGTACGAAACGCTTTTCGCGCTCGGCACTCAAGGCTTTGTTGGGTGTACCTAAGTGAAGGTCTGATGCAAAGTAAATTTTACCCGGAGAGGTCATTGGGGTAAAAATAATGTTCTTCGGCAAGAATTAAGGACGAAGACTAGGCGGAATAACTTCATCTACCAAAATAACGTAGATGTCTTCTGTGCCTTCAGCGTTTAGAATCAAACGTTGTTTGTCGTAGAAATGGCCGTTGTTGCAATTGCCCAATTTAATGAGGGATGGCAACTCACCTTTGTTCAGCGCGTAAAATCTTTCTAACGCATCGTTTTCTTTAGCTGCTAAATGGGCTACATCAGTGATGATAATATGTGTTTTAGGAAAACAAGGCAGTTGTCTGCGAGAAGCTTGTTTGGGGTTCAATAAAATCGTACCGTCTTCTGCAATCAACGACTCGCAAAGCGAAATAGCGGCCTCAGAATTTTCGATGGTAAAACCAATAGCTCCACGTTGAAAGTTAAAGTTGCTGAATGCATCTTTGATTTCATTTTCCCAAGTGAAGATATGTTGCCAACCGTTTTCGCCTTTCAACAATTGCAGTTGCTCGATGGCCTCTTTTAAACTTTCGCAGTAAATAAATTTACCACCTGCTTGAATGTATTTAGTAGCAAAACGAATATCCAAATCTTTCTCGTTGGGCAAAATGTAGGTCGGAGCCGAAACTTCTACTGTGCGCAAAGGAATTTCTCGAGCAGTTACACTTTTTTCGGACACCATAGTACGCACTTCTTCAACTATCTCTACAGGTGCTTCATTTGCCTCTGTCATCACCTCCGGTTGCTCTTCTACAATCGCGTTTGTTTCTTCTACGGCTTCGTTAGAAACAAATAATCCTTTGATGCGAGAGAATAGTCCGGTTTCTTCTGTGTACATAATCACTTATTTTTTAATCAGGTTTATAACTGCACCAAAAATAAAGCAATAAGCACGCTACACTATTTTTAATGTAGCATATTCTTAACAGTAGGTTTAAACTGCGTCTGTGTTTGTAGACACATTGTTTTCTGTAGTCATGTCAGTAGACATTACGGTAGGAGCTTCTTCTTGCTCTGTAGTAGCTTTTTTATCAGACGGACGTGGGCCAATCAAGCGCTCCAAATCGTCTTTAAACAATACTTCTTTTTCTAAAAGTAAAGCGGCTAAAGCATCTAACTCGTGGCGTTTATCTTTCAATAATTGTTGTGCACGAACGTATTGATCTTCGATAATTTTTCTTGATTCTACGTCAATCATCTTAGCCGTTTCCTCACTGAATGGCTTCGTAAATCCATTCTGATTTTGCATATCGTAAAAAGAAACATTTCCTACTTTGTCGTTCATACCATATATAGAAACCATCGCATAAGCTACTTTGGTCACATGGTCTAAGTCGTTCTGTGCACCAGTTGAAATCTTATCAAACACAACTTTTTCTGCTGCGCGACCGCCCAATGTCATACACATACGATCCAACATTTCTTCTTCACGCTCAATGTATTTTTCTTTCGGTAAATACTGCGCATAACCTAGCGCTGCTACACCACGCGGGATAATAGATACTTTCAACAACGGATGCGCATTTTCTAAGAACCAACCGCAAACCGCGTGGCCGGCTTCGTGATAAGCAATGATTTTTTTCTCTTCGGGCGAAATGAGTTTGTTCTTTTTTTCTAATCCTCCAATGGCGCGATCTATCGCGTCATTAAAATCTTGCATATCAATTTCTGACTTGTCATTTCGCGCAGCGATTAATGCTGCTTCGTTGCAGATGTTCGCAATGTCTGCACCCACAAAACCCGGAGTTAACGCAGCTAGTTTCTCTACACTAACAATTGAACCAATTTTAATGGCTTTCAAGTGAACTTTGAAAATTTGCTCTCGACCTTTCAAATCCGGTTTGTCAATAGAAATCTGACGGTCAAACCGACCCGGGCGAAGCAAAGCGGTATCTAACACATCCGGACGGTTAGTGGCCGCAATGATGATTACACCTTTTTCTGAACTAAATCCATCCATCTCTACCAACAATTGGTTCAATGTGTTTTCGCGTTCATCGTTGCCTTGCACCAAGTTTTTACCTCTGGCACGACCAATAGCATCAATCTCATCAATGAAAATGATACAAGGCGCTTTCTCTCTCGCTTGACGGAATAAATCACGTACACGCGATGCGCCCACGCCCACAAACATCTCTACGAAATCTGAGCCTGAAATACTAAAGAAAGGCACTTGTGCTTCTCCCGCCATCGCTTTCGCAATCAATGTTTTTCCGGTTCCCGGAGGGCCAATCAACAAAGCTCCTTTAGGTATTTTACCACCAAGCACCGTGTACTTTTTCGGATTCTTCAAGAAGTTGACAATTTCTTGTACTTCTACTTTTGCTTCATCCAATCCGGCTACATCGCCAAACGTGATATTGATTTTCTCATCTTTATCAAACAAGATAGCTTTCGACTTGCCGATATTGAAGATGTTGCCACCGCCACCGCCAATGCCACCAC
>CANGXE010000224.1 GCA_947457525.1 Bacteroidota bacterium
CCTAAAGACACATAATGAAAACGCTTGTTCGTTCGTTCGGGACCGCCTTCTCCGGCAAACATACGCGTAGGGTCTTCGCCTTCGCGCTTGAGCGGAAACACACCGGCTGTGTAAGGAAACTCACCCGGCACATTCTCTTGCAATTGCCATTTCAGAATATCGCCCCAGTCCTTATAGCGCGGCAGATACACTTTGCGGATAGAAGTACCGCTAAGTGATTTGTAAGTGAAAGGCAAGTCTAAGACTTTGTCGCGCACTTGAAACCCGAAGGTTTCGCCCGAATATTTTTTCTGCACCTCAGCCCAATTAGCCAATAGTTTTTTGGCTTCGGGATGAAGACTTAGTTCAAGGTCTTGGTATTTCTTTTTGAGTTGTTCCGTAAGCATGGCTAGGTTCTTTTACTTTTTGATATGTTACTCTTTTGTTGTCTATTAAATTCTTTAATCGCATCTTTTAATTGCTTAACACTTGGTAGTTTGTCGCGCAAATTTTTTGGTAAAGCATGTATTGTTTTGTACTCGCTTACGCCAATCGGATGCTGCAATCCTTGTAGTGCATACTCTACTTCAATTTCATCTTTTGAGTTACAGAGAATAATACCGATAGATGGGTTGTCATGAGGTTTTTTATACTCTTTGTTTAATGCGTTGAGATAGGCGTTCATCTTGCCGGCAAACTCCGGTTCAAATTCACCCATTTTTAATTCAATCACTATGAAGCAGCGCAAGTGAAGATGATAGAAAAGTAGATCGAGAAAGTATTCCTTGCGTCCTAACTTAAGTTTAAATTGTCTGCCCACATATGCAAATCCTGCACCTAGCTCTAATAAGAACTGTTGAATATGATTGGTGAGATGTATTTCTAATTCACGTTCAGTCGTATCTTTGCTAATTTGCAAAAACTCAAAATTATAAGGGTCTTTCAGTATTTGATTGGCTAAATCACTCTGCTCTTTAGGAAGCGTAAGATGAAAATTTGTTGACTTCTGTTTTTTGTGTTGACGTTTGTATAGGCTAGTGGAAATTTGATAATCGAGTACACGTACGCTCCAACCATTTTCGATAGATTGTTTGATATACCACAATCGCTCTTCTGTGTCACCAGCTTTGTCCATCAACAATACATGATGTGACCATGAAATGTTGAATAATGAAGAGTTTCCTAATTGTGCAGACAGTGTCTGCACAATTAGATTAGCATTTGAATTTTCCAATTGTGCAGACACTGTCTGCACAATTGATGTCTTCTTATTTTTAGGTAAAGAGTAAACTTCTAGTGTAGGAGAATACAACTCTACAAACCTGCGCATATACTTCAAATTGCGCACAGAAAACCCTTTGGTGTCAGGAAATGCTTTTTGCAAATCTTGGGCAAGCACTTCAACAACTTTAGCCCCCCATCCGTGCAGTTCCTGTTTCTCTAAAATCTGTTTACCTATGTACCAATACACCAAAAGCATATTTGCATTCACCTGCATGGATGTTTGCAAACGTACCTGATTAATGTTTTGCTTTAGTTCAGTCAACCAAGATTTATAGGACTTCGTCAATTTCATTTCTGATTTTCTTTCTCTAACAATTCAATCGTTCCTTTCAATTGGTAAAGTTTTGTAGCAATGTCACTTTGCTCATTGGCCCATTCATCATACTTCTCTATGGTTTCGGCTATCTCGGCTAAGTAGCGAACACGCGCAGGAGGAATGATTTGCGATTTGGTGACAGTGTTTTTTGCAGAAGTATGTTTCACTTTAAAATCAACATTCATCTTTTCGCTTACTGCATGCATCAACATTTCAAACAAATGGTTTACTCCGGCATCATTAAACTGCGATGCGATGGTGCCTACCACGGGTACCTCTTCGTCTTTTGCCATAAAGATTTGATGGCTGCGTTTGTATTGTTTGCGCACATCAGCTAAGGCATCTAATGCTCCGGCTTTATCAAACTTATTGATAGCAATCACATCGGCATAATCCAACATATTGATTTTTTCGAGTTGTGTAGCTGCACCATACTCCGGGGTCATTACCAGCAACGACACATTGCAATAATCTAAAATAGATGCATCGCTTTGCCCGGTGCCTGCGCTTTCGAGAATGATAAAATCAAACTGGGCAGCTTTGCAAACGTCAATAGCTTGTTGTACATAGGCACTCAAAGCTTTGTCGCTTTCGCGTGTGGCAAGTGAGCGCATATAAGCGCGAGGGTTGGAGATAGCGTTCATCCGAATTCTATCGCCCAATAAAGCGCCACCGGTTTTCTTTTTGCTTGGGTCAACAGATATAACGGCAATGTTTTTATCAGGGTAGTTTTTCAAAAACCTACGTACAATCTCATCGGTCACTGAAGATTTACCTGCGCCTCCTGTGCCGGTGATGCCTAACACCGGAACAAGTGCTGAATGTGTTATTAAGTTTGTTTGACCATTTTCGGCAGCAGTAATTAACTGCGCAATAGTTTTCCATGTGGTAGTGCTTAGCTTAACATCTTTGGCATTGAAGTGGGCTAGTGTATCAAAGTCGCAAGCGCGAACTACTTCCTCAATCATGCCTTCTAGTCCCAGAGTACGACCATCGTCCGGAGAATAAATTTTGTTAATGCCATAAGCATGAAGCTCTTCAATCTCTGTTGGAAGAATGGTGCCCCCACCGCCACCGAATATTTTGATGTGACTGCAGTCTCTTTCTTTCAACAGATCGAACATATATTTAAAGAACTCTACGTGTCCGCCTTGGTAGCTGGTGATGGCAATGCCTTGCGCATCTTCTTGTATGGCCGCTTCCACTATTTCTTGTGCCGAGCGATTGTGGCCAAGGTGAATGACTTCTGCGCCTTTGGCTTGCATGATTCTTCGCATAATGTTGATGGCGGCATCGTGGCCGTCAAAAAGAGAGGCAGCAGTGATTATTCTTACTTTGTGTTTCAAATTTAAGCTCATGGTATTCTTATTGTAAGAGGTGAAATTATAAGAATTGGGGCAAATTGTATGGTTTGGGCGGGTTTGCACTTTACTCCTTTCCACTTTGCGTTAAAAACTTTTTGATTTTTACGCGATTTAGCCGATTACTTTCGTTTAAAATTAATTACAATGGCCACAGTTACCGAATTGAAAAATCTAAGCACTCAGATCAGAAGAGATATTTTGCGTATGGTCAATGCCGTAGCTTCTGGCCATCCGGGCGGTTCTATGGGGTGCACAGAATATTTTGTGGCCTTGTATTTTGAGATAATGAAACACGACCCGAAGTTCAACATGGATGGTGTGGGTGAAGATTTATTCTTTTTATCTAACGGACATATTTCTCCGGTGTTTTACAGTACCTTGGCGCGCAGCGGCTATTTTGATGTAGTTGAATTGGCGACTTTCCGCAAGTTAAATACTAGGTTGCAAGGCCACCCGACTACCCACGAGCACTTGCCGGGCATTCGTATGGCCTCGGGTTCATTGGGGCAAGGTTTGTCCGTAGCGCTTGGTGCAGCACAAGCCAAGAAAATGAATGGCGACAATTCAATGGTGTATTCTTTGCACGGAGACGGTGAATTTCAAGAAGGACAAATTTGGGAGGCGTTGATGTTTGGTGCGCAATACAAATTGGATAATGTCATTGCCACCATGGATTATAACGGCAAGCAAATAGATGGCGACACTGATGACGTGATTTCATTGGGAAATATTGAAGCTAAAATCCAATCTTTTGGGTGGGACACGATGTGGATAGAAGATGGCAATGATATCGAGCAAGTGATTGCGGGACTTAACGAAGCAAAATCAAGAACAGGTAAAGGGAAACC
>CANGXE010000225.1 GCA_947457525.1 Bacteroidota bacterium
AATGCTTTTAGTAATGTGGCTGTTTTTCATCCGCCCACAAGCCAAACAAGCAAAACTCGGAGCAGAATTTCAAAAGAACTTACAGAAAGGTGATAAAGTAGTGACCTCAGGGGGGGTACATGGCAAAGTGGTGAAAGCCGATGAATCTAATGCTTCTATTTTATTAGAAATTGATGCCAATGTAAAAGTTAAGATTGACCGTTCGGCCATCTCGATGGATTTGACTAAAGCCGCTTATGGCGAGAAGAAAACTGATGTTACAGAAGCAAAAGCGTAAAAAAATACACTATTCAATTCACAAAAGCCTTTCTATTGAGAGGCTTTTTTTTGACTAAAAATTAACCTAGGTTTGACTTATAAAAACACCGCAACATGACAGACAATCTTCGCATACGCATGGAGGATCTTTTTTTAGAAGCAGATAGACTAATCAGCGAACAAAAGATTGGCGAAGCTTTCAGTAAGTTAGAATCTATCACCCAAGAAATGCCAACATTCGGTAAAGCCTATAATCACATCGGTTGGATATACGAAACCAAGTACAAAGATTATCCAAACGCTGAAAAATATTACAAACTCGCCATTGAAAACTCTCCCGAGTATTTGGCGGCTTACTATAACTACGCCATTGTTTTGTCAACCTTAAAAAAATGGGATGAGTTATCTTCTTTGCTCGAAAAAGCATTGACCATTCCCGGTATCAACAGCGGTACTATTCATAATGAGTATGCTATTATGTATGAAGCGCAAGGAAAATTCGTTGAAGCTATTGCCGCTTACAAAAATTACATCATTAATACTTTTGATAACAAGTTGATAGACGGAGCGAAAGACTCGATTGAGCGCTGCAAGAAAAAACTAGAAATCTTGAACCTCTAAAAACAAAAAACGCCCTATGGAAGTAGGGCGTTTTGATTCTGTATTATCTATAATTAGCGAGAGGCAACGAAGCGGGACAACTCATTTACACTGCTACTAAAGCTAAATTGGTTGTTGACTATGTAGAAGTTTTGAGGGTCAAGTGTTTTGGTGTAACCCAATTTTGCAACATCTACTTTGTAACTTTCAAAAGCGAACAAACTCATCACTTCTGCAATTTGTGTAGACGTGAAGTAATTCATACTTAAAGCTTGTTTAAAGATATTCAACTTGGTACTTTCAAATGAGCTGTTTGCCATGGTTTGTTTCAATTGGTTAAACGAAGTCGGATCTATAGACATCGGTCCGGGAACGTAAGTTGGGGTATTGCAGGTCGGTGAATTGAAATCATCAAATTGATTGTAGTTCGACCAACCATTGTTGCCCCAACCGTTACCGTTTCTAGGTCGGATACTCACAATATCATCTACTCTCAATTGATTTTGAAATGGATTAACCGTAGCAAAGATTTCCGTTCTTGGCTGCACTTGGATATAACCTTGATAGACTTTTATCCGATTATTGTAACCGCGATGTGAGTTAATGCGAAACACTTCAATCGTATTGTTGCCGGGTCGAACATTTTCCATTCGGATTACATTGCCCGTTTGTAACAATTGCTGACCGTTAAAGATTACGCTGATAGCAGAGTTATCCGATGAGCGAATAGTCAAAGTAGACGCTGAAGCAAAAGCCAAAGCGATGGTCAACATAAAAGCGAAAAATAAAGTGATGCGTTTCATAACTTGTCCTCCTATAATTTTTTTGTGAGTGAATGGTTATGTTTATTGGATAGAGGAACTGCAATTAGGTTTAAGCAGTATTGAAAATATTTTTTAAGAATAAAAAAAACCGCCTTGAAATGAAGGCGGTTCAAAATATCATATAAGCTATTGAATTAATCTAACTATAAAACTTCTTACCCGATGCAGCATAATCTCTTAGCAGCTGAGCCGGTTTGAATCGAGCACCATATTTTGCCGCCAAGTCATCCATTATCGCTACCACTTTATCAGCGCCTACTCGGTCAACATAGCGGAATGGGCCACCGGTGAATGGTGGAAACCCAAGACCAAAAATAGCGCCAACATCTCCGTCTGTAGCTGACTCTAAAATACCATCTTGCAAACAGTAAGCTGCTTCGTTCAGCATCATCATACCCATGCGATGTTGAATAGTTTCAACGGCAAACTCTTTGCGAACCGGTTTACCAAAGTAAGTATAGATACTTTCATCAATTCCGGTCTTTTTGCCTTTCTCATCGTACTTGTAAAATCCGCGTTTGTTCTTCTTTCCATGGTAGCCATCATTAAACATTTTGATGATGGCATCATTGGTACGATAACCTTCACGCGACTTAGCTACCTCTGCCAATTCGCCTTTCATCACGTGAGCACCAACATCAATTCCCACTTCATCTTGAAGCGTCACAGGTCCCACCGGAAAACCCCACTGTTTCATCGCTTTGTCAATAAAAGCGGCTTCACAACCTTCTTCGAGCAACAAGAAACACTCATTCATGTAAGGCGCAAGGATACGAGTAGTATAAAAACCAGGACCATCGTTTACCACTATCACCGTTTTGCCTTGGCGAATACCCAATTCAAAGCAAGTGGCCGTTACCCAATCAGCAGTTTTTGGGGTTTTGATAATCTCCAGCAAAGGCATCTTCGGCACAGGGCTGAAATAGTGCATACCGATTATGTTCTCGGGACGTGCGGCTTTTTCTGCAATGTGAGATATTTGTAACGCAGAGGTATTACTAGCAAAAATAGTATCCGCAGAAGTATTGGCCTCGCAATCGGCTACAATCCGCTGCTTCAGTTTAATTTCTTCAAAAACCGCTTCTACAATCACACTCACTTTCTCGAAACCGGAAAAATCTAACTTCCCTTCTACCCTACCCATAATCTCTTCTGCTTCAGGTTGGCTCATGGTTTTGCGTTTGATTTTACGCGCCAAATCTTGCCAAATTGTTTGCTTGGCTTGTTGTATAGTTTCTTCTTTGATGTCTTTGAGCAAAACGCGCATACCATCCATGATGCTCACCTGCGTGATGCCCGCACCCATAAAACCTGCACCAATCATAGCGATAGTATCGAGTGATTTGATTTCTGCTTTGCCTTGGTACGGGTTCTTTTTCTTTTCGGTCATGTTAAAGAAAATACGAATCAGTTGACGGCTAACATCGGTCAAAATCAATTCTTCAAATTTTACGGCTTCGGCTTCGAGGCCTGCAGCCATGCCGCGTTCCATTCCCTCTTCTACACATTCTAAAATTCGCAACGGTGCAGGATAGTTGCCTAGTGTTTGTTTCAAAACCATTTCTTTGGCTTTGCGGTAAATAATGCCACGAGTAAGCGAATTACTCTCTAAAAGCTTTTCTACGAAAGCACGCTTGTCTTTGCGTTGAATAGGTTGTTTGATAAGTTGATGAGCAAAAGAAATTGCACCCTCGAGCAAACTTTCCTTAGTTGTTATTTTGTCGGCTAAACCCATGCTTAGTGCTTTGCGCGCATAGATTTTTTTGCCCGTCAACAACATATCCAACGACTTTTGTAAACCAATCAACCGAGGCAAACGCTGCGTACCCCCACCTCCAGGCAATAGTCCTAACATCACTTCAGGCAATGAGAAATGGGTGGATTTATCATCACTCAAAATACGAGCATGGCAAGCTAGGGCTATTTCTGTGCCGGCTCCCAAACAACCTCCATGAATGGCAGCAATAACCGGCTTTTTAGATTTTTCTAATCGGGCTAATGATTGATGTCCGTTGCGAGTGATAGGCGCAAAGTCTCCTTTCTGCTTCACGTTCGCAAACATGTCAATATCTGCTCCGGCTATCCAGTCTTTTTTCTTAGAAAGA
>CANGXE010000226.1 GCA_947457525.1 Bacteroidota bacterium
ATTATCGAACTTCACTTTGGCGTCTTCACTCGCTTTTTGAAACCGTTGCACACTTTTTTCCGCCTTACCCAAGCGCTCTTGGTTTAGTAATACTAAGTAATATGCTCTTGCCACATTTACTTTCAAATCTACCACCGCTTGTTGCAGTTGTATGGCACTCAACTGCCCTTGGGTTTTGGCGGCTTTCATGTCGGAGATAGCGCTCACATCGAGCAAAGGCTGGGTCAAATCTACGCCTGCATTCATCGAGTACTTTGTTCCTTGTTGAATTTGTTGACTTATCTTCTCTCCTGTTAGCGGATTGGGCAATTCAACTACGATTTGGCCTAATTTGAGGTTATCGCGCAAGTCGGCAGAACCGCTCACTTTAGGCAGGTATTTTGACGTAGCTTCTAAACTCTTTGCACCTGCAATCTGCTGATCCACTTTATAGTTTTGGAAACTTGGCTGGTGCTGCATGGCATACTCCACCGCTTGCTCCAAACTCAAGGTTTGTCCTTGTTGCGCTACGCTGCACCACACTGCCAACAACACACCTACAGAAAGTAATCCCTTTTTCATTGCTTTGATTTTGTGCACAAAAATTGTCAATTCCAGCCGTAATCAAAACCTAATCTCCCTTAAGCGTGTAAAAGTTAAATTAAAGTGACCGTTAAAGCAAAGTGTCCATTCTGCTATCCTTTGCGCAATAGCGGTTGTTCACTATGTTTGGCTATGCTGCCAAATGTTCGCTTTATTTACCGATAGTAACCCAACCCTATGAACAGAGAAGCATTAAGTGTATTTGATATATTTAAAATTGGCGTAGGCCCTTCGAGCTCTCACACGCTTGGTCCATGGCGAGCAGCAGAGCGATTTTTAACGAAGATAAATTCACCGAACGAAGTAGTTTCCGTTCACATTGACCTCTTCGGTTCTCTGGCCAAAACGGGCAAAGGCCACGGCACCGACATAGCCGTGATGCTCGGCTTGAGTGGCGAAGACCCGGTTACGTTTGACGTCACTCAACTGAATAATAAAATTCAACAAATAAAAACGGATAAAGTGTTGTTGCTAAATGGCACTCAACCCATAGCCTTTGTATACGAGACAGACATTCGCTTTCTGAAAAATGAAACCTTGCCGCAACATCCGAATGCTTTGCGGTTCACCGCCACGCTTAATGACCAAACAACAATTAGTGGCACTTACTTCTCTATTGGTGGAGGCTTTGTGGAAGAAGAAGGCGAAAGTCAAACCGGCAAGACGAGCGTAAACCTTCGATTTGATGTACACGATGCAGATGAACTGCTGCAAAACTGTATGCGCGCGGGCTTAAACGTGGCGCAGTTGGTGATGGAAAACGAAAAAGCCTGGCGAACCAAAGCCGAAACCGAAGCGGGAGTTTTACGAATTTGGGAAGTGATGAAAGAATGTATTTATCAAGGAGTGCATGCGCCAGAGGGAACACTACCGGGCGGCTTGAATGTGGCAAGACGTGCACAAAAAATGAATAAGCAATTACTTAAAAACATCGCTTATCAAAATTTTGACGAATGGACTACGGCCATTCAAAACACCTCTCCCACTTTCACGAACGTGATGAACTGGATTAGTTGCTTCGCGTTGGCCGTCAACGAACAAAATGCGTCTTTCGGCAGGGTTGTGACAGCTCCCACTAATGGCGCTGCGGGTGTAATCCCGGCTGTGTTGTTTTATTACCATCTGTTTTGTGGCGGCAAGTCCGACCGACAAATCATAGATTTTTTACTTACAGCTTCGGAGATTGGGAGTTTGTTTAAAAAAGGGTCTACCATTTCAGCCGCTATGGGCGGTTGCCAAGCCGAGATAGGAGTTTCTAGCGCGATGGCAGCAGGCGCATTGGCCGAGGGACTTGGCGGCACACCCGCACAAGCCATGCAAGCCGCAGAGATAGCGATGGAACATCACCTCGGCATGACCTGTGACCCAATTGGCGGTTTAGTACAAATCCCTTGCATAGAACGCAATTCGATGGGCGCTATAAAAGCCATCACTGCAGCGCAATTAGCGCTACAAAGTGATGAAGACCGCATGAAAGTTTCGCTCGATGCCGTCATAAAAACCATGTGGGAAACCGCCTTGGATATGAGCGCCAAATACAAAGAAACAGCCGATGGCGGACTAGCCACTAACATACCGCTCAACTTGCCGGAGTGTTAAGTAATCACCCTATTGGATTGAAGTAAGCAGCTATGGATTGCAATAACCACAAAACATAGGGTCTTCATTTTTCTTACCGTTGGGATGCCACTTCTCTTCTCTAAAATTGCATTTTCTGCAAGCATAAATCAAACTCAATGTTGAACGCGTGGGCGAATAGCAAAGACTGCAAGGCAAACCGGATTGTACCTCCACCACATCAAAACCTGGTGTACCGCACTTAGCACAAGTGGTGTTTAGTTTAGCAATTAATTTCAATGCTGCTGCTTCAATCACTTTCATTCTTGTGGGATTATGCATAGCCCGCATATCTGTTTCTACATAGACGTGCTCACCATCTTTGATCAATGATTGAAATGTGATGTACAATTGTTCCCAATCATGTATTCCTTTTGCCAATTGAGTATAATCATCTTTCGCCTTTCGAAAAATTAAACCATGCGTTGGAAAATGAACTGCTTTGGCAAATTGCTCCAATTCCTCGACAGTACGAATTTCCGCAGCGTTCAAGTTGGTGTCAGTGCTCAATTCTCTAGCAAAAACTTCCAAGTCATGCTTCGCATCAACGAGAAATAATACTTCATCATCAGCGGAGATAAAATAAAGTGAAGGATGAGGACCAAAAGAGCCTTCGCTGGCTATCGCTAAGTCGCAGTTTGCTTGTTGCATGGCAAGCAAACATTTACGCCTAGCCGTAGACAATGGATCTTGTTCTCGCTCCACCTCTCCGGAGAATGTACCTAACAAATCAGTATCAAAATTATCAGGTACAATACATGTTACCCCTAATGCCTTTTCAAACAAAGGAGCGATTACTCGCTCCTTGTTGTGCTTTGTAGCTATTAATAGCTGACGTCCTTCAAAATATTTTTTTGCGTTAGTCATTTAAGCTAATCTCTACATAAGTTTTGATGGTAACTCGTTTGCCGATAGCATTTTCGCTCTCTAAAACATATTTGATTTTAGCTAGGCTTTCTTTCAGCTCAGGAATTCGTTTGATGGCGACAAGATCATCTTCTCCACTTCGCTCGTTGGTGCTAAAATTTTTCATTTCATGAAACTGTATCTTATTTAGAAACAGCTTCACTAGAACTTCTTTAGCATCTTGCGGCAAAAAATCGCCATCTATCAGTTTAAAGACTTGATTATTCATCTGGGTCAAATTATTGTCCTTGACCCAATGAGTAAGCATCTTTGCCATCAAAAGAGTAGAGATTTTCAGTCTTGATGGTATCAATTCCTAAATTTTCAGCACTAATGAGTAACTGCACAATGTCAGTTTTGGTTAACTTGTAACCATTCTGTGGCTTAAAACGGCATCTCCAGTGGTCCGTGCAAAATGTTTCTTTAAATCCCTCCGGCCACACTTTGATACCTCGGTTAGTAATCATGCTCAATTTGACTTGTCCAAAATTCAATTGGTTGATTTTAGCAGCTAACTCATTTGCATCTGTTCCTGCCCAGTGCACGAACACATCTACGCCCACCAATTCTTTTTTGGCCGCGGCCTTGCGTACATATTTAGGTAAATTAAGAGGAGCATCAGTAGCATATTTCACAGCCGACAAGGTCACCGGAGATTTACCCAAGTTAGCAATCACAGCA
>CANGXE010000227.1 GCA_947457525.1 Bacteroidota bacterium
AAACACTTCAGATTTTCGACAATTCTATCTGCCAAATGCGTGTAGCTTTTTCGCATGATTTCGTGGCGTTCTTCTTTCGATTTTTCGGGAAAAGAACGATCAATATTTTGCTGCACTACAGCTTTTCGATAGCTGACCACTCGGTACAACAAAAACGCAATTATATCCGCTAATTTATATAAAACAGAACTCGGTAAATTGCCCAAAAAGAGGAGGATTGGTGCTAGTAGATAGTAGGCAATCATAACTGGTTACTGTTTCTGAAAATCTTTTTGACTAAGTATAATCTCTCTGCGCTTTCCACCGGCTCTACCATAAATTTTCAAAGAAATCATTCGTTCTCCTTTATTGCCGGAAATAGCAATACCACCAAAGTTTCTGCGTGCATAATCAGTACCGGCCACTCTCCATTGGTTTTTGTAAGCACCTAGCAGTTTGCGAGGCAGGGGAGGAGCAGTGAGTGGTGAGCAAGTAAAATCATACATCGGGTAACCTTTCCAGTTTCTTTTGCATAATTCGCTATAGTGTTTGTCTCCTGTCAAGAATATTACACCTTTGATGTTATTATTAGCTATGAAGTTAAGTAGGTCATTGCGTTCGCGAGGGAAATCAGAATAAGACTCATCAAATCCATTGTCATTAAGTACTTGGGAGCCCATACAAATAAATTTAAATGTAGCATCACTCGTGGTGAGTTTATTTTTAAGCCACAGTATTTGTGTTTCTCCCAAAAATGATCCCGCAGTATCACCTTTAGGGTCGCGGTGAAAACGGCAATCCGTCATGAAGAATTCTGCATCATATTTCTTGAAAGAAAAATAATTGCCGTTCAAACTTTCCCTCACCGGATATTCGTTCGGCCAAAAAGCTTTGTAAATTTTGAGAGAGGTATCCTTCAATGCGAAGTTTTTGTCTGCATTGTTTGGCCCATAATCGTGGTCATCCCACATGGCGTAGTTGGGTTGATTGCCCAGAAAATTTCGGTAAAATTTATTGAAAGCTCTACGTGTTTTCATTTGTCGTTTGAACATACCCTCGTAAGTAGACCAGTCTTTTCTGTAGAGGTAATAGACGTTATCGCCCAGCCAAACCATAAATTCCCCATCCTTCTTTTTCATTCGTTTGTAAATCCAGTTCGCTCCACCGGGAAAAACAGCACGTGTTACATCATATTGCAGCAAGTTGCAAGAACCCACCAGAAAATCAAAGTCTTTGGCAGGGTTTTCATCTTCCGTTTTGAAACTAAATTTAGCATGCGTGCCGTAGCCATCAATAGAAACAAGAATATTGTAGGTTCTGCCCGGTTTCAGTCCGGTGAACTCCATCGTAAGCGCCACTTCCCCTTTTTTGTTAGAGATGTAATTCATGCTCGTAGGATATATAAGTTTGTTTTCAGACGTGTCGCCAAGCACTAATGCGTTATCGCCTTTACCTACGTAACCAATCCAAATTTTTGCAGTAGTTTTAGTCACAGCGCCAATCACAGGTCCTGCTAGAAGTTTGGGTTTGATTTGAGCTTGAGCTGAGGCGCATACAAAATAAAATAGAGAAAATAATAAAACGAGAGTTTGTTTCATGGTGCGCTAAACTATAAATATTGTTTTCAAACGTAGGTCAAACACTGCAATTTGCTTCATTATTATGGAATTTTGACCTGTTTATAACTGAAACTTGCCTTTTTGGCAAAAGCCACTTACTTTGCTGTGTTAGATATATAATGACATCACCTCGTAACATATTACTGCTAGACAATGATGAGCAGAGCGCACAGGATATACAGCGCTTCCTCAAAGTTAGTGCCTATGCTTTTGCCGTGAGCCATGCTTCGGATGTAAACGAGGGATTAAACTATTTAAAGAATCGAAAGCCCGACTTGGTTTTGTTGGATGGGGACTTGTTGCGGAAGAAAGAATTTGCTACTCTTAAATCCATCGCTGACCGCGAAAAAATTCCCTTTGTATTGTTGGCTGATATGACTAATGCAGAGGCTGAAAAACAAGCAAGAACAGCCGGTGCGGTGGATTATTTGGTTAAAAATAAAATCAACTTATTTCACTTACAACGCACTATCGTCAATGCGCTAAAGCTAAATGAAGTTGAGTCAAAGCTAGACGATACCTACAATGATTTTTCTGCACAGCAACAATCTATTAGCGCTGTGCTAAATAAAATTTCGGATGGGGTGATGGTGATTAATGCGCAGAATCAAGTTAGGTTTGCCAACGTAAAAGCATACAGTATTTTGGGCGAAGGAAGTTTGCGAAAACATTTAGCCGATTATTTACGCTACCGCGAAGTAGAGCAAGAGGAAGAGCAGTTTACGCTTCAACCGCAAACTAATTTACAAATCAAGATAAACGTCAGTGAGTTGAGCTGGAATGGCGAAGCGGCTAATTTGTTTGTTTTTCAGCGTTATGAAACGTTAGCACCCATTGAGCAATCACTTTTGGCATTAAATACATTTTCAGCTTTTATCAACACATTGCAAGAGCGCATTTTAATCTTGAAAGACAAGAGAGTAGTACTGGTGAATCAAGCTGCACAGAAGTTATTGCAATTGAAAGCAGTAAATATTCTTCATAAACCAGTTGCCGATTTCTTTCATGGCGATGATTTTCTGACTGAAAATCTTTCGCTACAATCTTTCTTAGCTGACATGGAATCTGAAGGTGAAATCCGTTTGAAAGATGGCGCAAGCCAAGCGATTAGGTATATGCTCAAGCCGATGAATTTGGCCGGTGATTTTTATCAACTTTTTACTTTTGAGCCTGTGCAGACTTCAGAGGAGCGAGCCATGCCCGGATTGCGCACGGAAGAGGAAGATAAGTTTAGCAGCGAAAATGTATTGCATTTAGCCTCGCACGATTTGCGTGAGCCGGTTCGTACTATTTTAAACTATGTGCAATTGGTAGCCGCGAAGCTGTCTGAGCGTAAATTTGAAGAAGCCGCAGAATACAACGAGTTTGCTATGTCTGCTGCGAGCAGGATGGAGCGATTGCTTAGTGACTTAAAAACCTACATTAGCTTAAATAATCATTCATTTACTTTAGCTAAAGTGAGTACTAAACTTAGTGTCTCTGATGTATTAAAATCAGCTAAGCAACGCATAGAAGAAAGCGGTGCAGAAATCAATATAGCCGAGCTGCCGGATATTAGTGCCGATCGAGATTTGATAGAAAAATTGTTCGCTCAGTTGATTGATAACGCTATCAAGTTTGCGAAAAAAGGGAAGAAACCTGTAGTTGATATTGGTTATGATAAATTTGAAGGGGAAGTGATTTTCTGTGTTCGAGATAATGGTATCGGCATTTCTAAAAAATATCACCACAAGATTTTTGAGTTGTTTGAGCGATTAAACCGCGTAGACGAATATTCCGGCAATGGTCTAGGCTTAGCTATTTGTCAAAAAATAGTCGAAATGCACGGTGGTTCAATCTGGGTAGAGTCGCTGCCGGGCTTGGGTAGCAGTTTCTATTTTACTCTTCAACCAAAGTAAACTCACTCTCCGTCAATAATTATTGGTGTTGTTTTTATGGCATTGCTAAAATTCCCAGCTTTGTCGCGTAAAATGATGGTGTACACCACGGTGTCTTTAGGACAACCGGGCGTTGGAGGTGCAAAGCATTTTTTGGAATCAATTGCTCTTATCACGGCTATTTCTCCGCTGATGTCGTCATACCTTCCTTGCTGTTCAATGTTTGCAGAAGCGAAGCTGCCTACACAAGTGTCTCTACTATCAATTAAGAAAACATTGAAGCCGCGCATTTTTAAGCAAGTGC
>CANGXE010000228.1 GCA_947457525.1 Bacteroidota bacterium
CCAACCCTTGGTATATGTGCTTGCAAAGATGATATTGATTTTACTGTGAACACGGTGAGTGCCAGTGCTCTTACTTTAGTTTATGGATGTAATGTTGGTTTTACTACTATTAACCCTATTACGCCTCTTGGCACAGCCAATTCACCGACTTCATTTAATATTTCAGTTCCATATTGCATTGCTGACACATGTACTCCTCAGTTAATATTTGGGGATAATACCGGTTGTCAAGTATTTCTTGAAGCCCCTGTTCCTATTCAAATAGACTCCCCTGTAATTGCCTTATCCTTCGATAATTTTGGTGTTTGTGTGAGCGGTGTGGTTTGTTTTGAAGATTTGACAAGCTATACTTTGCCACAGTCGTATACAGTAGAACGTTTTTGGGATTTTGGTGATGGTACACCTGTCGATACGGCTGAAAATCCTTGTCACTTCTATGCTCAACCGGGTGGTTATTTAACTAAGTTATACATTAGAAGTAATTTAGGTTGTTTTGACTCATTAATCACTACTGTTGTTGTAGTTCCTGAGTTTCCTATTGCAGGATTTTATGCTCAAGATTCCTTGGTTTGTTCTAATGCCCCCATTTGTTTCCAAGATACCTCTTATATCTACCCGCTTACCGGACCGGATTATTGGATTTGGTACTGGGGAGATGGTCAAGTAGATACCAGTAATACAGGTAACTTCTGTCATAGCTATTCTACTGGAGGGTATTATCGAGTAACCATGTGTGTTTATGATAGTATTGGTTGTCCGGATTGCGATTCTTCAGTAGTTATTCGCGTTATTGACAACCCGATAGCAGACGCAGGACCAGATAGATTTGTTTGTTATGGACAAACAACACAACTACAAGGTGCAGGAGGAACTATACCCCTTTGGTTGCCGAGTAATTTAGTATCCAATGATGAAATTTATGATCCAACGACTTTGTTACTTAATGATGCCACTATAATTTTCCAAGTTGGCGATATATATGGTTGTAGGGATACCGATACGCTTGTTCTCACTGTGGATAGTGTGTCAGCCGATTTTGGAGTGGGAGCAAGTTTTTGTCAAGGTGTGCCTGTTTGCGTTACAGATAACTCTACCAGTTTATTTGGTACGTTAACTGCTTGGGAGTATAATTTTGGCGATAATACGATTGTGAACACTGGAGCGAATGTTTGCCATACCTATCAAACTGCTTCGGGTAATTTCAATATCAAACAGATTGTGACAAATAGTAATGGATGTAAAGACACCACATTAGCTCCTATAACGATTTTGCCCGCACCGGCAGCAAACTTTAGTTTGAACGACACAGTTATTTGTGCTGATCAACAGCTTTGTGTGACTGACCTATCTACATCAACTGCACCCATAACCAGTTGGACTTGGAATTTTGGAGATAATCAAGGTAATCAGACCGGGCAAAACCCTCCATGTCATTTGTATGCAGCACCTTTTCAAAATACTTATAATGTCTCTTTAATAGCAGCGAACCAAGATGGTTGTAGAGATACAGCTGTATTGGTTGCGATTGTAAATGAGTTGCCCCAAGCATCATTTAACTATACGATATCTTGCGAAAGCCAACCTACTTCATTTACAAGCAGCTCGTTAGCTGGTGATGGCTCAATCACTAATTGTGCATGGACATTTTGGGTAGGTTCACCTACCCCTGTTATTGAAAATAATTGCAATGCCAGTTTTCAATTTACAGCAGGAAGTTATCCGGTCCAGTTAAGCGTAACAGATGCAAATGGATGTGTAAGCTCAGTAGTCAACACAGTAACTGTAGATTCTATTTCTCAATTAGTGATTAGTCCGGGCGATACGACTATATGTTTGGGTGACGCTGTTGATTATATTGTTGGCGGTGTGTTTGATAATATTACTTGGACTCCTAATGTATGGATTAGTGACCCTAATAGTGCATTAGTTACTGTCACTCCATTAGGAAACATCAGCTATATCATCAGCGCTGTAAATGGCGTTTGTGCAGCCGCTTCTGATACGTTTACCATTAGAACAATACAACCTATTCCAATTGAAGTGAATGCAACACCGGAGAAAATTGTTTTGGGATTAACCTCTACGATTACGGCTCAAATTCCTGGTCAAATAGATAGTATAGTCTGGACACCGGATGAAACATTAGATTGTAATAATTGTCCTAACCCAATCGCCTTACCAACTGCTACGACAACTTACACAGCAACTATTTACTACAGTGAGAATGGTATAACTTGTACCAATTCAGCTTCGGTAACAATTGAGGTCTTGAATAATTGTGATCAAGGTATTGTATTCTTGCCGAATACCTTTACACCAAACGGTGATGGTTTAAATGATGTCTTTATGATACGTGGTATAGCGGCTACCAAAATTAATTACTTCAGAGTATTTGATCGTTGGGGTAAGGTAGTTTTTAGTGCCGGTAATGGTCAGCCAAATGACCCTAAATGGGGATGGGACGGAAATGATGTAAACGGACTGCAACTTAATCCTGCCGTTTTCGTCTATATGTATGAAATCGAATGTATAAACGGTGATGTAGTAACCGGAAAAGGTAATGTAACATTAGTTAGATAAAAGGCTTATGACAAAAAATTTAGTAAAAGGAATTTTAGCACTATTATTGACTGTTTCGATAGGAACAGCTAAAGCGCAAGACGTTCATTTCTCACAGTATTATGCATCTCCATTGCTGTTAAATCCGGCATTGGCTGGCATGAGTACCTGCGATTATCGAGTGTATGCCAATTTTAGAATGCAATGGCCAACTGTTTCGGTGGGGAATACGTATCGTACTACAGCTGCCGGTGCTGATATGGCCATAGGTAAAGTGACAAAGTACAACAGCTTTGCCGGTTTGGGTTTATCTTTTGTTTCGGATCAAGCCGGTGATTTGAATTTGAGCACTAATCGTGTTGATTTGAGTTTTGCCTACCATTTTATGTTGAATAGAAGAGGTACGATGCAATTATCTACCGGATTGCAAGGCAGTTTTTATCATAGAAGTATCAATCCGGCAAAAGCTACGTTCGATTCGCAATATGATCCATTAAATGGCACAGTAGACCCCAATGGTTTAAAAGAAAGTTTTGGGCGAACTCGTGTATTGTTTGGTGATGCAGGATTAGGTATGTTGTTTAGTGCTTTGAGCAAAAAAAATGCAAACTATTATTTGGGGTTTGCTTTGTCTCATATCAACCAACCGAGAATTTCATTCCGACCTAGCGGGCAAGATGGTGGATTGAGTGGCGCAGAGCGCTTATACATGAAAATATCTATTCATGGCGGAATATCTTATCCGATTGGAGAGCGCTTCTTTGTAATGCCTCATTTCTTAGCTTTAATTCAAGGTCCTTCTTATGAGTTTAATGTGGGTTGCAACTTTAAATCACTATTAGGCAATAGCTCAAAAACAAGTAAAACAGCACTTACCTTTGGTGCGCAATATCGTGGATTGATTGATGCCTTGATTGTTTCAGCACGGGTAGATTACAAAGGGTTTGGTGCAGGATTGAGTTATGATGTAAACCTTTCTAAATTATTGCCGGCATCAAGTTCTGTTGGTGCACCGGAAATTTCCCTTATCTATCAAGGTTGTGCACGTAAAAAACCTAAACCCGGTCACTGTCCGGTTATGTTCTAATACATTTACTCCGATATTTAAAAAGGGCTCGACATAATCGAACCCTTTTTGGTTTTAATTCCCTTGTAAATCTTTTAAGTGTTTCGTTGCTCGGCTAAACTCCGGGTCGATGTTTAGGCAGTTTTGA
>CANGXE010000229.1 GCA_947457525.1 Bacteroidota bacterium
CAATGCAGCGATGGCTGAGCTCTATGGCAAAGTGACCGGCTGCACTAAAGGTAAAGGCGGCTCCATGCACTTTTTCTCCAAAGAACACAGTTTTTTTGGTGGACACGGTATTGTCGGTGCGCAGATTGGCTTGGGCGCAGGTATTGCTTTTGCCGATCAGTATTTGGGTAAAGACAATGTGACTATTTGTTTTTTCGGTGATGGTGCGGCTCGTCAGGGTATTTTGCATGAAACTTTCAACATGGCCATGATGTGGAAATTGCCGGTTATTTTTGTGGTAGAGAACAATGGCTACGCCATGGGAACGTCTGTTGGTCGTTCATCTAACGTCACGAAGATTGCCACTCTTGGCGAAGCTTATGATATGCCATCCGAATCAATTGATGCGATGAGCCCGGAGGCCGTGCACGAATCAGTAGCTCGCGCTACTGAAAGAGCGAGAAAAGGCGATGGGCCTACATTTATAGAAATGTGTACATATCGCTATAAAGGCCACTCAATGAGCGACCCGCAAAAGTATCGCACCAAAGAAGAAGTAGAAGCCTACAAAAAGCTTGACCCTATCGAAACCACTCTCGACACCATCCTGAAAAAGAAATATGCCACACAAGCTGAGATTGATGCAATCATCGAAAAAGTGGAGAAAGAAGTGGAAGAATGTGTTGAATTTGCCGAAAATTCGCCTTATCCGGAAGATAGTGCACTTTATGAGGATATATATGTGCAACAAGATTACCCTTTTATGACTGAATAATTATTTTTGCGCACTTTAAAAATTATACCAAACAATCAAAACAACATGGCTAAAGATTTAGAAAACGTAGTTGAAGAATTTGAAACAGTAGAAGCTACTTCAAAAGGTGGTTTTAACATAGAACGTCTGATTGAAGAAAAAAAGCAACCCTTATTGATAGGAGGAGGCGTGTTGCTAGCCGTTGTAGCCGCTTTGCTTTTCGTGTTTATCAAATGGTTGCCGGAGCGCAACTTGACTGCACAAAAAGAAATGCGTTTTGCTGAAATGGCTTTCGCTAAAGACTCATTTGAAGTGGCATTGAACGGACGCGCCACACCGGGCACTACACCTTTCAAAGGATTTGCACAAGTAGCTAAAGATTACTCATTCACCAAAGCCGCAACTCTTGCAAATTACTATGCCGGAGTTTGTGCGTTGAATTTGAAGAAGTATGACCAAGCTATCAGCTATTTAAATAGCGGTAAAGTTGATGATCCAATTATCGGTGCTGTTTGTTTGAGCGCATTGGGTGATGCTTCGGCAGAGTTGGGTAAAATGGATGACGCCATCAGCTACTATGAAAAAGCAGCTGCATACTCTACCAACGATCAGTTTACACCGTACTTTTTATTAAAAGCCGGTTTGGCAAACGAGAAACAAGGTAAGAAAGACGAAGCCAAAAAGATTTACGAAAAAGTTCGCGATAATTATCCAAACAGCGATGAAGGTCGAGATATTGAAAAATATATTGCCCGCGTTTCAGCAGGCGCATAACACACGAAGGAGGGAAAGAAATTTCCCTCTTTTTATTTTACTCAAAAACTGAATAAAACTATGGCGAGCAATTTGAGGAATTTATCTATAGAAGAAGGTCTACCTGTGACATTGACTAAAGAATATAGCGTAGGCATTATAGTCAGCGAATATAATAGCCACATTACTTATGCTTTGCGCGATGCCTGCATTGAAACGCTAGAGGCACATGGTGTTAGAGATATTTATGTGGACTATGCGCCCGGAGCATTTGAATTACCATTGGCAGCTAAGTTGCTGCACGACAATATACCTGTTCAAGCTGTGATAGCTTTTGGCTGTGTGATTAAAGGTGATACGGAACATGATGTGTACATCAATCATGCTGTGGCAAAGGCATTGATGGATTTGAACTTATCGGAAAATAAGCCATTTGTGTTTGGTTTGTTGACAGTTAATAACGAACAGCAAGCAATAGATAGAGCAGGCGGTCTGCACGGCAACAAAGGTACAGAATGCGCACTAGCGGCTTTGAAAATGCTTTCACTAAATGAACGACTAGAAAAAGTTTAGGTTATGAAATTACACACTATCAATACTGGTTATTTTAAACTAGATGGAGGTGCTATGTTTGGTGTGGTGCCCAAAACAATGTGGCAAAAGCTAAATGCACCGGACGATAAAAATTTGTGTACATGGGCGATGAGATGTCTTTTGATAGAAGATGGTAAGCAGCTTATTCTTATAGACACCGGACTTGGTAACAAGCAAGATGAAAAGTTTTTTAGTCATTATGAACCACACGGAGAAGATACCCTAAATAAATCGCTAAATGCAATTGGGTTTTCACCTGATGACATTACGGATGTACTGTTGAGTCATTTGCATTTCGACCATTGCGGTGGTGCTATTGAGCGCAATAAGGACGGACAACTTGTTCCGGCTTTCAAACAAGCCACCTATTGGAGCAACAAAGATCATTGGAAATGGGCCACGGAGCCAAATGCACGCGAGAAAGCATCATTTTTAAAAGATAATATTTTACCGATTGAACAAAGCGGACAGTTGAAATTTGCTGAGGCAAATAGTACGACTATTCATCCCGATATTTTGCTAAAAACAGCTAGTGGTCACACCGATGCCATGTTTATTCCACATATCAAAGTAGGAGAGAAGACCATCATTTATTGTGCAGATTTGTTTCCAAGTATGGCACATATTCCTTTGCCTTATGTAATGGCGTATGACACTCGCCCATTGCTTACTTTAGAAGAAAAGAAAGCGTTGCTCGAAGAAGCGGTTGCTAACGACTATTTTTTGTTTTTTGAGCATGATAAAGCAGTAGAATGTTGCTCACTGCAACAGACGGAGAGAGGGGTGTGCGAAAAAGATGCGATGAAATTGGCGGAACTGTTTTAAAAAGTTAGACAAACGAATATATTTGCCGTCCGTTTCAAATGACAGTTCTTTTCAAGCGGAAAATGGCGAGGTAGCTTCCCGTATTGGGAGTTAGAGCGTTCCGATGGATATCGGAAAGGTCAGGGATTAGAGAAATTGAAATTGTTCTTTTAAAAAAGTGAATGGCGAGATAGCTCAGCCGGTTAGAGCGCAGCACTCATAATGCTGAGGTCGGGGATTCGAGCTCCCCTCTCGCTACAAAGGCGACCATTTGGTCGCCTTTTTTTTATTTTAGACATTAGAAAAATTAATGGAATTCTTCGTTTACATTTTGTATTCCGTTACTGCGGATAAGTATTATGTAGGTCATACAGAAAACATAGAGCGTAGATTAAGTGAACATAATAACAACAAAACTCGCTACACTTCAACACTTGCCAAAGATTGGGAAGTAAAGTACGCAAAGAGTTATTTTACAAGAACTGAAGCGATGAAAGCAGAGCGGACGATAAAGTCTAAAAAAAGCAGAAAATATATTGAGTGGTTGATTGGCTAAACCGGTTAGAGCGTCCCGCAGAATGGCGGGAAGGTCGAGCGGTTCAAGTTCCCCCTCGCTACAAAGGCGACCAATTGGTCGCCTTTTTTTATATGTGAAATATTGATTTTGGGTTAGTCTTTAGTGCTGTCGTCAGTGCTAAAGGCGTACCAGTCTATTTTTCGAGTGAGGTACATTATTACTGCTAATATAAACAACAGACCAAAGCTACCCATCAACAAGGCGTAATCTTGCAATTGTAATAAAGAGTAAAAGAATGCGTAAAGGATCCCTAGTATAGAGAATGTTAGTCCTGTGAGGAAGTTAGATTGAAAGATGGATTTGGCGTAGAA
>CANGXE010000230.1 GCA_947457525.1 Bacteroidota bacterium
TCCAATTCATACGTTATAAATTTGCTATACTCGCAGTTAATCAATGAGCTAATTAAACAACAGAATGAACTATACGGTTTACGATTTTTACACCCGCGATGAAATAGAACGAAGTTTGTTGATTGCGCTTTTGAGCGATAACTACTTTGACGGCTTTGAAGAAACCTCTGAAACACTCCAAGCCTACGTGCCCGATGAACAAGCTAATGACGAAACAGTAGTGGAGATTTTGACCTTGAACGATTGGTTGCACATCCGTTTTGAGAAGCGAAAACTCGAACACAAAAACTGGAATGAAGAATGGGAGAAAAACTTTTCGCCCGTTTTATTGGCCGAGCGAGTGGCCATACGTGCGCCTTTTCATGAGCCTGTTTCCGCAGAATTTGAATTGGTGATAGAACCTAAAATGAGTTTCGGTACCGGACATCACCCAACTACAGAGGGTATGGTGGCGCTCATGCTTCACGAAGATTTTAAAGGGAAAACAGTTTTAGACTTTGGCAGCGGCACTGGTGTGTTGGCAATTTTAGCAGAGAAATTGGGGGCAACAGAAATCTTGGCTGTTGACAATGAAGAATGGGCCTATGAAAATGCTAAAGAAAATGCAGAAAGAAATAACAGCAAGAATATTACTTGTCAACTGGCTAATGATTCTCTGGCTATAACTAAGCAGTACGATATTATATTGGCTAACATTAATCGTCACATTATTTTGGCACAAATCTCGGATTGGACAAAACGGTTGAAGCCGACAGGCTTGATGATGGTGAGTGGCATATTAGATAACGATGAAAAAGTTATTGTAGAAGCAGCACAACATTGCGGTTTGAATGTTAAAAACATTTTGCGCCTCAACGGTTGGTTAGCCATTTCCTTTTCTCATATTTAACTGATTAAAAAACACAACATGAATAAGTTTTTGGTTTTGGTGATGGCCTTGTTTCTTTTTGGGCAAGCAGATGCGCAGTTGATTATTACTTTTTCGAAAGAGAAAGAAAAATTTGTCAAAGAGTTGAATGGCGTAATGACCAGTGGTAAGATTGAGAAATGCGTAAATACATTCAATGATTTTGAGAAACTGACCAAAGAAGGCAAAGTGCCCGATGGTTGGTTTGCCGGTTTAGCAAGTACTTGTAACCTGATGGCCGAACGGAACATGAGTGCTTTGACGCACTATGAGCCATACATCGAAGCCGTGGTGTTTGCTGCACGAAAAGGGAAAACAGATGCGCAGTTTTTGGAATGGGCAGAGCTAGTAAACGATGTAATCGACAATCAAAAGAAAGGAGATAACGGTCAGTTCTTGAAAATGATTGATTTCTCTTCTGCGTTTTTTAGCGCTAACGCACTAAACATTACTTCAGCTAAAGCTTGGAAAGTAACCAACCCTGATTGCAAAATGGTATTTGAAGAAGGGAAAGCCAAAATACGTTTTGCATCTACGGGTCTTCAGGGTTGTGTTCGTGGTGATACCACTTCTATCCAACAAACTTCAGGAGATTACTTGCCAATTGAAAATAGATGGGAGGGAAAGAACGGAAAAGTGGATTGGAGTCGCGCTTCACTCGATCCTTCAAAAGTGTTTGCTACATTCAAAAAATACAGTATCAACCTAACTAATTTCACCTACTCCATTGATACCGTCACTTTTAATCATACTGAATATTTCAAAACACCATTGGTTGGTCGTTTGACGGATAAGATGGTGTCAAGTGCCGACTCAAACACGTTTTCTTATCCGCGATTTGAGTCTTACACCGGCAATGTAGCGATTAAAGACATCGCCCCCAACGTGACTTACAGCGGTGGGTTCAGTTTGTTTGGTGCTAAGGTGATTGGGAGTAGTACCGAAGAAGAAAAAGCTTCACTCAACTTTTTTGCACGTGATGGTAAAACACGTGTATTAACTGCAAAATCAAATGCTATTTCGATTAAGAAAGGAGAAGAGTTGGGCGCAGAAAAAGCAGAAGTATCTATTTATTTTGGAGCAGACTCAATTTATCACCCACAGCTGAATGTGGTATACAAAGTGAACAAACGCGAAATCCGTTTGCTTCGTGGTGAAACAGGCATGGGTAAAGCGAAGTTTATAGACTCCTACCACAACCATGAGTTTCAAACGGATGCTATTTTCTGGAATTTAGATTCTTCGGTATTGAACTTAAAAATTCTACAAGGACAAGGTAAAACTCCGGGCATATTTGAATCGGTAAATTACTTTCAGAAAGACTTGATAAGAAAAATACAAGGGCAAGTGTCTTACGACCCGTTGTCGATCTTGAAAAAGCTGTATGAGAAAAATGGAAGTCGAGATATCAATGCGATCGAAGTAGCCAAGGCCTTTAATCCGAAGTTAACTGAATCAGAAGCGCGTTCTATTTTTTATGAATTGGTAGAAAACGGTTTTATTCTTTACAATGAACAATTTGGCATTGTAACGGTGAAAGATAAAATATTAAATTATGTTTTGGCGAATGCTAAGAAGATTGATTACGATATCATTCGCATTAAGTCTGCACCGGAGTCCGGCATCGATTACATTGACTTAAAAAGCAGCAACATCGACTTAAAAGGCGTAACGGAAATTCCCATTAGCGACTCAGCTTTCGTTTATTTTCAACCTAAGAACAAAGCCGTGAGTTTGCAGAAAGACCGCAACATGGAGTTTGATGGTTTGATCTTTGGTGGGCGTATGGATTTCTTTGGTGAGAAGTTTAAATTTCAATATGCACCATTTACGGTTGACTTGACCAAAGTAGATACCATGCGCATCAATGTGCAAGACAGTGGCAAGGTAGACCGCTACGGCAATCCTGTTTTAATTCCGCTTAAATCTAGGATTGAAAACATGAAAGGCTTGTTAGAGATAGATGCGCCAATAAACAAATCCTCTCGCACTCGATTGCCACAGTTTCCGCGCTTGTATAGTCGCGAGAAAGCTTATATCTATTATGATGACCCTACGGTGGCTAAAGGTTCTTACAACAGAAAGAATTTCTTCTTTGAGTTAGAACCATTTCGTTTGGATAGCTTGAATAATTTTAGTGGAGATATTATCAATTGGAAAGGAAAGCTTTCTTCGGGCGGTATCTTTCCGGATATTAAAGACAGTGTCAAAATTCAGCGAGACGGTTCATTAGGGTTTAAGTCTGAAACTCCAAAAGATGGTTATGAGTTGTACAAAGGTAAAGGACGCTATTTCGGTAAGTTTGAATTGAACTACAATGGACTTCAAGGAGATGGTAGAATTACGCATTCCACTTCAGAGTTTTCTACTCATGATGTACGCTTCTATCCCGACTCAATGGTAGCCAATACGGATAGTTTTGTGATTGCAAAAACATTTGAGGGCGTCAAAACTCCGGCTGTGAAAGGCTATGATGATCATATTTTCTGGCGTCCAAATGCGGATAGCATGCTTATTAGTATGAATGATAAAGACCAGGCTTTCAATATGTATGATGATGGCTTCACAACATTTAAAGGAGATTTGTTATTGACCGCAAAAGGCTTGCGGGGTAGTGGTTTGTTGGATTGGGATCAAGCTACGCTTGCTGCCCGCAATTTCTCGTTCCAAACATTGAATCTCGGTGCAGATACAGCCGCATTGAACATCAAAACCACAGGTGATAAGGTTACTTTTAAAACTCCCAACGTAAATGCCAAAGTAGACTTCAAAACTCGTATTGGTGATTTTGTATCTAACCAAAAAAATATTCCTACCGAGTTTACTTACAATAAATTTACCACAGCCATTAACGAGTTTAA
>CANGXE010000231.1 GCA_947457525.1 Bacteroidota bacterium
AGGGCGGTGTTCCTCCTGAAAGCGAAACAGTAACTGAACCATCATTTCCCGCACAAGTTGGATTTGTTGGGGTAAGGTTAACGGCTAATGTGCTACTTGAATTGAGTGTAATAATCGTATCTTTTGAACATCCATTTTGAGTAATCGTGACATTGTATGTTCCTGCACCTAAGTTATTAGCTGTAGAGGCGTTGCCGGTTGACGCATTGGCCGACCAATTGTAAGTGGCGGCTCCGGGAGTTGTGACAGTAATTGTGATAGACCCATTATTGTTTCCGCAAGTCGGTGGTGTAACGGTGGTGTTAAATGAGGGTAGTATAGGACTGGTTAATGTAATGGAAGTATCTTTTGTGCATCCATTTTGAGTTACCGTTACGTTATAGGTTCCGGCATTTAAATTTGTGGCATTAGGAGAGTTTCCTGTGGCGGCATTTGCTGACCAAGCAAATGAGGCTGTTCCACTAGAGGTTACGGTTAAGCTAACTGAGCCATTATTATTACCACAACTTGGGTTCGTACTACTTGCAGTAAAGTTGATGGAAGATACAGCAACACAGTTTCCTCCATTACAGTTCCCTACCGTAAGATCATTGATTGATGCAGTAACTCCGGCTTGCCAACTTCCACCATCCGGTATTCGGCTGTAAGTAACACCCGCAGCAGGATTAGGTCCGGCATAAGTCAAAACTCCCGGAAATCCGGAATTAATTTGTTGTGCACTTTCCATCGTGACGCCTACGGGGCTTCCGGTGGGTACACAGGGTACACCTCCAAAATCACTCGTCTGTGAAATGTTAGTTGGTGCACTCGTCCAATATATGGCATCAATTGGTGTCCCTGCTGCATCAAACAATGCCACCCAGCCATCAGCATTAGCTAAAATAAAGTTTGCACCAGGGTTGTTTTGGCAATAGTTTGTTGTGTAGTCCGGTATTTTAATGTCAACACTATTGGGGTCTGCTGAGGAAGTTGATGTGCCGACAACTAAATGTCCACCCGGACCTATTATTGCAGCCGGAACGTTAGGTATTCGAAACGAACCACCTGAGCCTCCTGCAAAATCTTGTCTACACGCTATAAAGTACCCAGATACATTTATAGGACTGCAAGATGGATTATAAAGCTCTATGTACTCGTTGCCCGAATTGCCATTAAAAATTATAAGACCTTGACTACCTCCAGGTCTTGCCATCACCTCATTCAATTTTACTTGGGCAAAAGCTGTAGTAAAACACATTAAAAGAATAAATGATAATACTTTATGGATAATAAATCGACACATAAATAATGGTGGTTTTATACAGCAAGTAACACGTTAGGATTTGTTGCCATAACGTAGCGTTATTTTTTCTTGTATAAAGATGGAGAATAGATTAGATAAGTAACCAATTTAGGCTATAAATTATTCTGTAAAAGCCCTATTTATTATGTATTTTTAAAATTATAAATAATGGCTATTTATTAATTTAAAATCCATTTATTAATTACTAAATTTGCCCTTCTTATTATGGTAATTATTAGGTGTAATTATAGCTTTACTATTTTTTCCCAAACCTTGTTCCCGGAGTAATCTATAGAAATGTAATAGATGCCTTTTGTTAGCTCATGTAAAGGTAGTTTTACCAAACTGTCTGCTATCGATTTAATCTCCAGTTCTTTTATTATCTGACCGGTTTGATTAAGCACTTTTATACTTAGTTTTTGGTGTAAAATTTGGTCAAATTCAATAGCTAACTCATCGGTAAATGGGTTGGGGAAAACAGTAATAGAATTGATGGTATTTGTTTCATCTGTGACACTTGTTGGGTCGGCCTCACCCAAGTTAATATCATCAATATATAGCGCATTGCCATTTTTGAATTCGTAGGCAAATTTTACCTGCAAATTGTAGGTCAAATAATTATTTGGAATATTGATAACATCAGTTTTCCATTGTGTAGAATCACTTGGAATGAAGAGGGTGTTTGTGGCAGGTGCTGTGGCGAGTAAGTTGCCACTAATCATTTTTTGTTGTACCCATGTCAAACCACAATCTTTACTAAAGAAAATGCGTAACCGATCGCCTGTCGCCAAATCTTTATACGCAAAAGCGTAACGGAAAGAAAGTGTTGGCGAAGTGGCGTTCGAAGCATCTATAAGTGGGCTAATGAGTTCTTCAATGGGTTTTGTAGTGGTGTCGTTGACCGAGACGATGGCTGTGGATTGACTGTAGGTGTAAGCTGCTGATGTATTGATTTGGAAAGATGGGTTGGGGGAGAAATCAGTCGTTTGCCATTGCGCATCCGGTAGAGAGTTCATGCTTTCAAAGCTTTCGAAGTAAGGAACAGGTTGACCCAACTCCGGTGTGACGGTGATGAAATTAGTGGCAGATTTTACTTTGCTATTTGCGCCATCTTGTGTGGTTAATATCACGTCATACATTCCGGGGTTTCCATAATTAACGGTCACTACTGAGTCACTAGAGGTGCTGGGTGTGCCACCCGGAAATGACCATGTGCGCCCCGTTGTTTTTGAAAAAGAGACATCAGTGAAAGTGACACTATTGTTGGCGCAAATTTTCGTCTTGTTGGCTTTAAACTCTGCCGCACATAGTTGGGGTGCAACGTCCACTCCTGTAGCAGTTAAATTTGCCGGTTGCCATAAGTTATTTCTTTTGCCGATAGGTGAATTTAGTGCTGCGTGCATACGCAGTTTTTGACCTTCGGTAAGCATACGCGCGCAGTAAGCGTAATCCATAAAATTTTGAACATTATCTATCGTGTTACCGCAACTTGCCCCACTTAAATTGCAATTTTGCCAACCAATGGTGTTGGGGGTGTCTTGAACACCATCGTCAAAGTTGCAGTTATTTGCTTGTGCTACCGGCAAGTAAAAATAACCCGGTACATTGTTGCCGCCCCAGATGTGTTGTAAGTTCAAATAATGACCAAGTTCGTGTGAGAGCACGACCGACCGAAAAGGAGTAGAGGTGCCAATGCTTCCGAGATAATCGTGACGAATTACGATACCATCCCATTCGGGTTTTACTTCTGCATCTGCCGGAAAAATTGCGTGTCCGGCAATGGTAGCAGCATCGAAGCAAACATATACATTCAAATATTTTGTCGGATCCCAGTGAATGAGTGATTTTACGCTATGGTCACCAATGTACGTCAAGGGTGAAGCAATACGATTAATGCCACTTGTGCAGTTGCCGTCTGGGTCTTTTTGCGCCAAGCGAAGTTCTATTTCGCAGTCAGCAGCAATACTTTTAAATGCCGGAACAATGTCTATTGTATCTGCATTTTGTTTTCTGTAATTTCTATTCAACACAGCTATAGCATCTAGTATCTGTGCATCGCTAACATTTTCTGCACCATAATTATGAATAATGTGAAACACAACGGGTATGATGTATACTTGGCCTGCACGCTTTGAACTGGAGGAAATGTAGTCGTTAGTAAACTTATTTAGCTCTTCATTCGCTTGGATGAGTTGTTGGTGCATTTTCGGGTCGGCTGAGCAGGAATTTACGCGCAATTCATCTGTGCCGCAGTAATGTAGTATTTCTGATTGTGCGTTAGCAGTGTAATTCAACGCGGAAAAAAGTATGAGGACTAAAAGAGATTTCATGCACCAAGTTTTGTGCATCAAATTTAGTGTATGCTGTTGACTTTGGTAAAATAAAAAACGGTGACTGATTTGAGGTCAGCCACCGTTTTGAGTAATTTAAGTAAAACGAAAACTATTATTTCGCTACAGTGAATGTGCGAGTGATGGTAGCTTCA
>CANGXE010000232.1 GCA_947457525.1 Bacteroidota bacterium
TAAACGGTGTCGCCTTTTTTTAGGGCCGGTGGTCGTAATAGCATGCTGCAAAAATAATTTTTCGCTTATCTCTGTTATTTTAAACTTAATCTTTCACTAAAAATCACAACTTTGCCCTACATGAAAAACTGGAAAAGATATACGGTCACAGCTGCTTTGCCTTATGCCAACGGACCCGTTCATATAGGTCACCTAGCCGGATGTTATTTGCCGAGCGATATTTACGTGCGTTACCTTCGCGCCAATAAGCGCGATGTGCTTTTTGTTTGCGGCAGCGATGAACACGGTGTGCCGATTACGATCAAAGCACGCAAAGAAGGTGTGTCGCCTCAACAAATCGTTGACAAGTACCACGAAATCATGAAGCAATCTTTTGTTGACTTTGGTATTTCGTTTAGCATCTACTCCCGTACCAGCAGCAAAACGCATCATGAAACCGCTTCTGCCTTTTTCAAAAAAATGTATGACGAAGGCAAATTCATCGAGCAAGAGACCGACCAATACTATGACGAAGAAGTCAATCAGTTTTTGGCTGACCGTTACATCGTAGGCACCTGCCCAAAGTGCGGCAACGAAAACGCCTATGGCGATCAATGTGAAAAATGCGGTACCTCGCTTTCTCCTACTGATTTGATTAACCCACACTCTACTCTTTCAGGAGCGAAACCCGTATTGCGCAAAACCAAGAACTGGTTCCTGCCGCTCGACAAATTGCAGCCACACATCAAAGCTTATTTGGACGAACACAAAGATTGGAAAGTAAACGTCTATGGCCAATGCAAAAGTTGGTTAGAAACGGGGGATGGTTTGCAGCCGCGCAGTATGACCCGCGATTTGGATTGGGGCATACCCGTGCCGGTGGCCGGAGCCGAAGGTAAAGTGCTGTATGTGTGGTTCGATGCGCCCATTGGCTATATCTCCAACTCCATAGAGCTTTTGCCCAACGACTGGGAGAAATATTGGAAAGATAAAGACACTCGCTTAATTCATTTTATTGGCAAAGACAATATCGTTTTCCATTGCATCATTTTCCCCGCCATGTTGATGGAGCACGGAGAATTTATTGTGGCGGACAACGTGCCCGCCAATGAATTTTTGAACTTAGAAGGCGATAAAATTTCTACTTCGCGCAACTGGGCGGTGTGGCTGCATGAATACCTCGAAGCGTTTAAAGACAAGCAAGATGAATTGCGCTATGTACTTACTTCTATTGCTCCCGAAACCAAAGACAGTGAGTTTACGTGGAAAGATTATCAAGCACGGGTAAACAATGAATTGGTAGCTATTTTGGGCAACTTGGTTAACCGCGTGATGGTGCTGACGGATAAATATTTTGAAGGCAATGTACCCGACACCAAAGGTTGTGATGATTTGCAAAAATTCATCACTGAGCAGCGCGAAAAAGTCACTCAATCTATCGAAGAGTTTCGCTTCCGCGAGGCGTTGAGCGAAGTCATCAACGTGGCTCGCCACGGCAATCAATTGCTATCTGAAAAAGAACCTTGGAAGTTGATTAAAACCGACAAAGAGCAAACCGGAGTTATTCTTTACGATTGTCTGCAAATCATAGCCAACCTCGGCATACTCTGTGAACCTTTCTTGCCATTTACTTCTAAGAAGATTTTTGATATGTTGCAATTAGATGCAACTGCATTTTCGTGGAAAGACATCGGTCGCCAAGACCTTGTGCCGGCCGGCCACCAACTCGGTAAAGCGGCTTTGCTTTATCAAAAAGTAGAAGACGAAATTATTGATGCACAAATCGCCAAACTTCAACAAACCAAAGCCATGAGCGCACCCACTCCCGAACCCGTTAAAGCTGAACCGACCGCCAAAGCTGAAATCACCTATGATGACTTTGCAAAGCTCGACCTACGTGCCGGCACCATCATCGCTGCGGAGAAAGTAGAGAAAGCCGACAAACTGCTCAAACTCACCGTTGACCTCGGTTCGGAAACTCGTACCATCGTGTCGGGTATTGCCGCTCATTTTGCACCGGAGGCTATCGTAGGTTTCCAGGTTTGTGTGGTCGCTAACCTCGCCTCGCGCAAACTCCGTGGCATCGAGTCAAAAGGCATGATTTTGATGGCTGATACTGCCGATGGTAAGCTCGAATTTGTGTCTCCAAAAAATTTAACAGCAAATGGTAGTATGATTAGCTAATTATTTGATTACATTCGATAAACAATTTGTTTACCTTAATTAAATTCAACCATGAAAAACATCTACACGTTAATCTTAGCTCTTGCCACATTCTACATGGCCGGTGCGCAATGCGCTAACAATCGCTACAAAGACCAAATCTTTTCTACAGTAACCAAAACTACTGTCCTTTACTCTAGCGCATACAACCTGAGCATGGACATCTACACCCCCGACACTGACACAGAAACCAACCGTCCGGTTATTCTATTGGCACACGGGGGTAGCTTCATCGGTGGCAGCAGAACCGAGTCAACCATTGTTGACCTATGTAATCGCTTTGCAAAGCGCGGTTATGTGACCGCTTCTATGAGCTATCGCTTGGACACTAATCCATTGGCAATGTTGGCTGAAAACACCGCATTCCCTGTGGTGGTAAAAGCTATCAGCGATGGTAAAGCAGCTGTTCGCTACTTAAAAGCCAACTCAACTTCTTTGGGTATTGATAGCAACCGCGTTATCGTGGGTGGAAACTCTGCCGGTGCCATTTTGATGTTGCACTTAGCTTATATTGATGACTTGAACGAAGTACAGTCCGACACGCTTATTTACAATGCGCTAATTGCTAACGGTGGCTTTGAAGGAAACAGCGGTAACAATGGCCCTACGTCTAAAGTTTACGCTATGGTAGACTGGGCAGGTGCTATCAAAGATACTACTTGGTTTAGTGCTGGAAACGTGCCTGTGGTTAATCTTCATGGCGACCCGGACGGCACCGTGCCTTACGGTTGTGGCAAAGTGTTGAACGGCTCTTCACAAGTAGGCGTTTGTGGCCCCGGTGCTTACAACTCTCGCTTGGAAAGTGTGGGCATCAACTATGTAACCAAAAGATACCCTGGTGGCGATCACCAACCTTGGGGTGTAGCTTCAGTATTTGATGAGTGCGACAGTATTACCCGCGATTTCCTTTACAGCTACATCTGCGAAAATGCTGCTTCGGTTAAACCTGTAAACAACGACATTCTAGCCGTTTACCCTAACCCGGCCACTGAGAGCATCAACATCAACTTAGCTAATGCCAATGCATATACTTCGGTCCAATTGTTAGACTACACCGGTCGTGTGGTTGCTGAGCAAAGTATCAATGGTAGCTTAGTAAGCATCGCTCGCGCACAACATAGCGCAGGCATGTATTTCGTTCGTTTAGTCAAAAACGACAACACGATGGCCATTAAAAAAGTAATCTTCGAATAATATTTCTCTCTTCAACCCAAATCCTTAAACCCCGGACAACACGTTCGGGGTTTTTGTTTTTATGAGCTTATAGATTGATTGTGGTGAACAATTTTCTCTTTACATTATCCAATATCTTTTTACACTTGCAATACGATGGAGTGGGTACATAAAATTTGGTTAGTAGCAGCAGCAACCCAAGTTGTTTATTATCTTCTTGTGTTCTTTCGTCTCAGCTTCTTGCGCACTAAGATAAGAGAAGGGGAGTGGCAGCCGCCTGTGAGTGTGGTCATTTGTGCTCGAAACGAAGCAGAGAATCTTAAACGCTATTTGAAAGTGGTGCTCATTCAGCAATATACGCAGTATGAAGTGATA
>CANGXE010000233.1 GCA_947457525.1 Bacteroidota bacterium
GAAAACGGTTATGTGAGCATCGAAGAGTTACGAGCATGCACCACCTGCAATGCTTGTGTAGAAGAATGTCCTGTGCTGATTAGTCCTTTAGATATTATTCTTCAATTACGCAGAAACTTGGTGATGGAAGAAAGTAATGCTCCTGCAGAGTGGACTGGAATGTTTAATAATATGGAAAATAATGGTGCTCCTTGGCAGTTTTCACAACAAGACCGCTTAAACTGGACCAAAGCATAGTCAATATAAATCCAATTATATCAAAATTAAATCAAGAGTAAGATGAGTGAATTGAATGTGCCAACCATGGCGGAAATGGTAGCTAAAGGCGAAACACCGGATGTGTTGTTTTGGGTAGGTTGTGCAGGTAGTTTTGATCAGCGAGCACAAAAAGTGACTCGTTCATTTGTGAAGATCCTCAACCATCTTAATATTAAGTTTGCTGTTTTAGGAACCGAGGAAAGTTGCACAGGCGATCCGGCAAAAAGAGCAGGAAATGAGTTTGTTTACCAAATGTTGGCATTACAAAATATTGAAGTGATGAACTCTTATGGGGTAAAGAAGATTGTTACCACTTGCCCTCATTGTTTTAATATTTTGAAAAATGAATATCCCACACTTGGCGGAACCTACAAAGTAACTCACCATACGACTTTCTTGCAGCAATTGATTGATGAAGGAAAGCTGAAATTATCAGATGCTAATTCATTCAAAGGCAAAAAAATCACTTACCATGATTCGTGCTATTTAGGTAGAGCCAACGAAATCTATGAAGCACCAAGAAAACTTTTAGAAGAATTAGATGCAGAGTTGGTCGAAATGAAAAGCTGCAAAACCAAAGGCTTGTGCTGTGGGGCCGGTGGCGCACAAATGTTTAAGGAAGATGAACCTGGTAATAAGAGAATTAATGTAGCTCGAACAGAAGAAGCCTTGGATACCAATGCCGAAATCATTGCAGCGGCTTGTCCGTTTTGTAATACTATGTTAACAGACGGTGTAAAAGGTAAAGACAAGCAACTACAAGTGAAAGTATTTGACATTGCCGAATTGTTGGCAGCCGGCCAAGGACTAGAGACTATCTAAAGAAAAGAGTCGAGCGCCAAAGCGTAACTCTCTAATCCAAATCCTGCAATTATTCCTTTGCTTACACCGCTAATTAGAGAAGTGTGTCTAAATTCTTCACGTGAATATGGGTTGCTAATGTGTACTTCAATCACGGGAGTTTTGATGGCGGCCACAGCATCGCGAATGGCCACACTAGTATGTGTATACCCCCCGGCATTGAGGATAATTCCATCATAACTAAATCCAACTTCCTGCAACTTGTCAATCAACTCGCCTTCGATATTAGATTGAAAAGCAGAGAGTTGAACTTCGTCTCCATAAACGTCTTTGATGTCGTCAAAAAAGTCGGTGAAGCTAGTGTCGCCATAAATAGAGGGTTCGCGCACGCCAATCAGGTTTATGTTTGGTCCATTGATAATGATGATTTTCTTTTTTGCCATGATTGTCTACTGTTCAGTTCGGAAGGTGTTTATATGACAGCAAATTAACGGGTTTCTTGGTTTATATACGACTAAACTTGCCTATAAATGTCTTGGCAAAGTTATATTAATGGGTTTGGAAGTTATCTGCAATTAGAAAAGTCGTTATCCGGCAATTCAGTGGAGGCCTATTTGCACGATGTGGCTAAGTTGGTTAACTTTTTAGAGATTGAGCAAATCAATGTTTCTCCGGAGGATGTGCAGCTAGCTCAATTGGAGCGTTTTGTTATTACATTGAATGAAATAGGATTGGAGGCACAATCGCAAGCGCGAATAATATCAGGTTTGAGGGCTTTTTATAAGTATTTGATGATGGAAGATTTGATAAAAATTAATCCAACAGAATTACTTGCTGCGCCAAAACTTTCGCGCAAACTTCCTGATACTTTAAATGCCGAAGAAGTGAATTTGCTGCTAGGTGCTGTTGATATGAGTACACCTGAAGGTATGCGCAATCGCACGATGTTAGAAGTGCTCTACGGTTGCGGATTGCGCGTAAGTGAGTTGGTCAATCTTCAAATTTCGAGTCTTTTTTTAGATGTGGAATTTATAAAAGTGATTGGAAAAGGAGACAAAGAGCGCCTTGTGCCTATTGGCGGTCAAGCTGTTAAATACATTAAATTGTACAAGGATACATTGCGTTGTCATTTGAAGGTTCAGAAAGGAGAGGAAGATATTTTGTTTTTGAACCGGAGAGGAAAAAAGCTGTCACGTGTGATGGTGTTTTTAATTATCAGGGATTTGGCGCAGAAGATAGGATTAACCAAAACTATTTCACCGCATACGCTTCGCCATTCTTTTGCTACACATCTCATAGATGGCGGTGCTGACTTGAGAGCCGTTCAAGAAATGTTAGGACATTCTTCTATTACCACTACTGAAATTTATACGCATTTAGATCGTGATTATTTACGTAGCACGATGCAGCAATTTCATCCACGCTACAAAACCAAGTCTTTATAGCATAATTTCCTTTTATTTGTTCACCCAAATTCTAATTTATATATGTACCAACTTATTAAAGATTTTCCTCAACAAATGCGTCATGCCATTGAACTAGGGGAGAATATTAGTATCAAAACAACCTTCTCTGTTCCAATTCAAAACATAGTTGTATCAGGAATGGGCGGCTCTGGCATTGGAGGAGATTTGTTGAGTGAGTTGATGGAAGTTGAAATTAAGGTACCCATTATTTGCAATAAAGGATACACTCTCCCAAGTTTTGTTGGAGCAAATTCACTAGTTATCTTATCTTCTTACTCAGGCAACACCGAGGAAACATTATCGGTTGGACATCAGGCTTTGACAAGGGGAATTAAGCCTATTTGTATTACGTCAGGAGGAGCACTTGCCGAAATGGCTAAGGAGAGCGGTTGGGATTTAGTTATAATTCCTTCGGGACGACCTCCACGTGCAAGCTTGGGTTATTCTGCTATACAGTTATTTTATGTGTTGTATAAGTTAAATTTGATTGATTATTCTTTCAAAGCAAAACTCTTGGCTGCTTCTGATTTAATGGAAAGTACTCAAGTAGAAGTAATGCAAAAGGCCGAAAGTTTAACTAAGCTATTACAAGATAAAATCATCATAGCATTTTCAGAAGATAAATTGTCAAGTGTTGCATTGAGATTCAAGCAACAAGTTAATGAAAATTCAAAGGCACATTTATGGGTAAATGCCCTACCTGAAATGAACCATAACGAATTGGTGGCTTGGCGTGAAAGAAATGAGGATTTAGCGGTTGTTTACTTAGTCACTAAAGACATGAACACTCGTGTGCGAGAGCGAATGGCATTTAATCGACCGGTGATTGAAAAAGTAACTCCTCATGTTTTTGAAATTGAAGCCAAAGGTGAAGATACCTATCAAGAGCATTTCTACTTAATACACTTAACGGATTGGATTTCTTACTATTTGGGTGTGGTTAAAGGATATGACCCAATGGAAATTGATGTGCTGATTGCGCTTAAAAATCACATGAGTTCAATAAAATAAAGAATGAAAGACGAAGAGATAGAAGACGATTTTTTGGCCGGTGTCGAAGGTGGTGATGAACTGGTAGAACAACTTAAACTGAAAGTAGACAAAGGGCAGAGTTCTATTCGCATAGATAAATACTTGCACAATTTATTGGGGAATAATATTAGTCGCACAAAAATTCAAAATGCTGCTGTGGCAGGCAGTATTTTGGTGAACCAGAAA
>CANGXE010000234.1 GCA_947457525.1 Bacteroidota bacterium
AAACAAGGTGTAAACACGATAGAAGTGAGCCAACTGGCGGAAGGCTTGTACTTGATTACTGTCAACGAAGGCAAAGCAGTGCTCACCACCCAACGCATAGTGATTAGTCAATAAGCAAAAGCAAGAAAAGAAAGACATGAAACCAACAGCCACCCAACTGACTATACCACCGATGATGGCGATACTCGCCATCATCGTTATCCTCTTGTTATTGCCGGAGCTATCGAGTGCCCAACCATTGCCACCGGGTCCTCCGAGTAACAACCCAACCAACCCCGTGCCGATAGACCCGGCCTCGTGGCTTATCCCTGCGGGCATGGGTGCCTATGCTTGGTATAAGAAACGCAAGGAAGCCAAAGTAAAGACCGATGAAGAAGTAGCGTGAAACAATTCCGTTACCCACTAATTTTTGCTGCGGTATATTTGAGTTGGAAATTATTCTATTACACCATTACTCATGTTGCCCCGCTACACGATGTTTGGATGATGGGCATTCTGCCACTCACTCACGTATACCAACAAGTTAGTGGATTATTTTTGCAGTTGCTGGGGTTTGATGTTACACTAAAAGAGGGAAACCAGATTTTTTTAAGTTCAACCAAAGGTATAGAAGTGTTGGAGTTGTGTTTAGGTGTGCCCGCTATGTATTTCTTTTGCGTTTCAGTCGTTGTGCTGCCGGCTCCTAATTGGAAACAACGTCTTTGTTTTTTGTTGGCGGGTTTAGTCGGCATCTTTTGCTTGAATATTTTTCGCATCGCAGGATTGGCTATAGCCTATGATAGGGCTTCGCCAGCTGTTGCTCATTTTTTTCATAATTATGCTTATGTGGTGGTGACCTATGGCTGCATTTTGTTGATGTTGATATGGTGGTTAAACAAGCAGGATAGAACTTCAGCAAAAAACTAATTAACATTGAACGATGTTAGACGATTTTTACCACGACCGCTTAATTATTGACGACCCGTTTACCAATCGCGTCAAGCGAGTGACTACTTCCCTATTGCTGTTTCTTATAGCTTTTATGGTAGCGCATTTAGTGCATCAACTATTATTAGATGGCATCGCCAATATTTTGATGTACAACACTAAGTTTTTGTTCAACAAGGTATCCGTATCACCCAACGAGACGAAATATTGGGGCACATTTCGGGTCATTGCAATTTATATTACACCAATTATAGTTTGCTTGATTATTTCCCTTTTGATACTGCGCACCTTGGTCAACTTGGGCGAGTCGGTGCGTAGGTATCGCTTGGTGTTAATGTGGTTTCACCTAGCTTTTTTTTCTGTGTTTATTGTGCAATTGTGCACCGTGCCGTTTGGTCAAGGTAGCTTTAGTTCTGATTTCTATCAAGGCATTTCCATTTTGTTCAGTTGGCTTAGAGTGCCGGATGTGGTGGGTTATGTCTTGGCGATAATAGGCGTAGTCATTGCACTATTTTGGGGCGTATTTATGGGTAATGAGGTGCTGCGGTTTTCGTATTCCAGTCGGCTGATTAATGTCAAAACCGGTAAGCGATACATTGTGCGCTTGCTGTTGTTTTGGCCGATGATTTTAGCCATCCCAATTGTTTTTTTCTTGTTCTACCCCAAAGTTAATTTGTTTCACTTACTGTATATCGGCTCCATTTTGTGTATCGCTATTGGTGCCTTGTTGCGCTATAATGTAGACATGACCTCTGTAGCCTGCAATAAAGCTGACCTCGCCAATCGCTGGAGCTGGGATTATCTGTTAGTGTTTTTGGGTTTGGTTTTTTTTATCAAGATGTATTGGTCGTAAGCATTGATAACTAACTCTCGATTAACGACAATGCTTCTTTTGGCGTAAACACGGCCAATGTACTTGTTTTAAAATCTTTTCTGTTTCGGGTAACAATACCGTCTATTTTTTTTATTGTTTTGGCACAGTGATATTGAATAGCATCTTCAAAATCCTTAAAATCTGATTGAAGTGATTTTTTGATGACTTCTTTAGATACATCAACGGTAGTGGTCCATTCTTCAAGCTCTGAAAGTATGTGGAGGGTGTCTGAATGAGAACAGGATTGTCTTAAAATATAATATATGTTGTTGAAGGATACAGCGGCTACGTAAATGGTTAATCTTTTTTGCAGAGCAAAGTTGAAAAGTGTTGCGGCCTCTAAGGAGAATGGCTTCCTGTTAGCTAAGAAATCAATGAGCACATTAGTATCTACAAACAAATGTTTCATGCCTTGTATTTTTTAGCTAAGCCCTTAGTTAACTCTTTTTTGCAATCAACTTCTTTGGGCAAATTAATGACTCCCATCAGTCTCAAAATTCTTGGCGAAATATCTTTCTTTTTGGATTCGTTGCTGCCCAAGGTCATAAGGTAGTTTTCGACAACATCAGATAGACTTTTCTTATTATTCTTAGCATATTTTTTTGCTGTAGAAATAACTGAATCATCAATTGATAAAGTGAGTTTAGTGGTCATGGTTACGTATTTAATATATGACGAAGATACGTATGTTTTTTAAAAACATAAAAACCGCTTTTAGTCAAATAGAGCTAGGTGTAAAGCGAAAAAAATAATGGACAATTTATTTCCCCTTAAACTCCGGCTTCCGTTTTTCGATGAATGCCGTTACACCCTCTTTATAGTCTTCGCTGCGGCCCGCTATTTCTTGACCGTAATACTCTTCCATCAGCATGTCGGAGAGATTAGTCGTGTAGGCTTTGTTCAGCATTTTTTTGATGATAGCATAAGACTTGGTCGGGCCCACGGCATAGCGTGCTGCTAAGTCGTTCACGGCTGCGTCAAGTTCTTCGGCAGGCACCACCTTGTAAATGAAGCCTAGTTGCTGCGCTTCTTGTGCCGATATTTTTGAAGCCAAACTGATGAGTTCGAAGGCTTTGTTGTAGCCTACCAAATGTGGCAAGAAAAACGAAGAGCCTGAGTCGGGCACAAGGCCTACATTGGCAAATACTTCTATCAACGAAGCATTTTCAGCTGCTATAATCATATCGCAAGCCAACACGAGCGATGCACCTGCACCTGCGGCCACACCGTTCAGTCGGCAGATGACAGGCTTCGGCATGTCGCGAATAGCCATAATCATCGGGTTATATCTACGCAACACCGAGTCGCCAAGGCTGCGTTTGCCCAGTTCGCCTTTGATGTCTTTGAGGTCTTGGCCCGAGCAGAAAGCTTTGCCCTCGCCACTGATGATGGTCACGCGCACATTGCTGTCTTTGCCGGTTTTTTTTAGCGCATCAATAAACTCGGCACTCAACTCTTCGTTGAACGAGTTAAACACATCGGGGCGATTGAGTGTGATGCGACAAATGCTGTTTTCTACGGAGTAAAGAATAGTGTTATACATAATTGTTTAGTCTATGAGGTGAGGTAAAAGGCTGTAAGCAATGAACTGTCCGGTGAAACCCACCATGTAGCCCATGAACACTTGGCGAGGCGTGTGCGCATCGAGCAGCAAACGAGCAGTGCCGATAATTCCCGAAAGTAGGATAGTGCACACAAACACAACGCGCAAATCAAAAGTAGAGTAGCGCGTCATCACTAACACTAAGCCCACCAAGGCTCCTGCTCCTACGCCATGCAAACTCACTTTACTGTAAATATTGATAAGAAAACTCACAAACACACCCAACGATGCACCCAACATCATGTAAAAAATAAGTTGATTGGGCGGAATTTTCATCGTTACGCTGGGTTTGAACATCCAGGTGCACCATAGGTAAAAAGTGGCGGTGGCGATAAACGG
>CANGXE010000235.1 GCA_947457525.1 Bacteroidota bacterium
ATCGCCAGGATTTATAGTTGGTTTATTCGTTTTCCTCACCGGTGCTTTCATCAACGCAAAAAGCGATTTTATACTTATTCATTTGCGCAAGCCCGGTGAAACGGGCTACAAAATACCGACCGGATTTTTGTTTCGTTGGGTGTCCTGCCCCAACCATTTTGGCGAGATCGTAGAGTGGGTAGGGTTTGCTATTCTTATGGGAGCATTGCCGGGTTGGAGTTTTGCACTTTGGACGTTTGTCAACCTGGTGCCACGCACACTCGACCATCACCGTTGGTACAAAGCAAAGTTTGCCAACTACCCTTCTGAGCGAAAGGCGGTGATACCGTTTTTACTGTAGGGCATTAAACACAACCTAGCAAAGTCTTGATTGACCCCAAAATTAGTCTTAGCATTTCAAGCATCATGTAATCGCTAATTTTTATATTGCCTCAAAATTTATTGGCTATGACCACCAAACAAATACTTGACTATGTAAAGGCTCATCCATCGGGCAAAGTAAAACTAGCGGCAACAGACATTGACGGAGTACTGCGGGGCAAATACGTAAGTACTGAAAAATTTCTCGGTTTGGTGGGCAACAACATGGGTTTCTGTGATGTAGTCTTTGGTTGGGATATGGGGGATGTAGCTTACGACAATGCCACCTACACCGGTTGGCACACCGGATATCCCGATGCCAAAGCAATGATTGATGTGACGACTTTTCGCACCATTCCATGGGAAGACAACCTACCGTTTTTTTTGTGTGAGTTTGTTGACGATAAATTGCAACCGCTTTACCTTTGCCCACGCCAACTTCTAAAGAAAACAATTAGCGAAGCCAACAAAGTCGGATTTACCCCATACTTCTCGCAAGAGTTTGAATGGTTTAATTTTGAAGAAACCCCGCAATCATTACACAGTAAAAACTTCAACGGTTTGCAGCCCCTGACTCCCGGCATGTTTGGCTACTCTATTTTGCGCAGCACCTATCGCAATGATTTTTTTACTGCCTTGTTTGACGGTCTGAAAAATTTCAATGTTCCGATAGAAGGTTTACATACTGAAACAGGCCCGGGTGTATATGAAGCAGCTATTGCTTACTCGGGTACACTCGAAGCAGCCGACAGAGCTGTTCTATTCAAAACAGCTACAAAAGAAATAGCTTACCATCATGGAATCATTGCTACGTTCATGGCGAAGTTTAATGAAAACTTGCCGGGCTGTAGCGGGCACGTGCACCAGAGTTTGTGGGATAAGAAAAGCACAAAAAATCTTTTCCATGATGAAAAAGATAAAAACAAAATGAGTGCGGTTTTCAAATCATACTTGGCCGGACAACTGTATTGCTTACCGCACATTTTGCCAATGGTCGCGCCAACCATCAATTCTTACAAACGCTTAGTAGAAGGCGCATGGGCACCCACCACAGTGACATGGAGCGTGGACAACCGCACCGTGGCGTTGCGCGCTTTGCCGGGTGGCAGCAAATCTTCTCGCCTAGAAACAAGAGTAGTGGGCAGCGACACCAATCCTTACTTAGCCATGTCGGCCTGCTTAGCTGCTGGATTATATGGCATCAAGAAAAACTTAACACTCAAACAACCGGCTACATTAGGCAACGGTTATCGCGATGAAAGTAATGGACGTTTTCCGAAAAACTTACATGATGCTACCGTAGCAATGCGTTACTCAAAGGTGGCGAATGAATTGTTTGGTGAAAAATTTGTACAACACTTCACGCAAACACGCGACTGGGAGTGGCGTCAATTTGCCAAAGTGGTGACCGATTGGGAGTTGAAGCGATACATGGAGATAATTTAATGCAGATCAACAACTATTTATAGTTAGTCCACATACGCTTCTTTCAAAACAGCTTTGACTTTTAGTATTTCTTTATCCGATAATAAGTTGTAGCATTTTACTATCCGGATTTTATCTACTGTTCTAATTTGGTCTAGTACAATCCATCCTTTTTTTCTTCCATGCTTCACTTCTACTCGGGTTGGATAACGCTTAGACGCAGTAGTCATAGGCGCAACAACAATAGTTTGTAGATACTTATTCATTTCATTCGGTGAAATAACCACACAAGGTCTGGTTTTCTGTATTTCGCTGCCTATTGTTGGATCCAAATTAACCAACACCACTTGATATTGTTTCAACTCCATTCCTCCAGATTTTCATCTTCAAAAACATCGTTAATTAAAAGTTTATCATCTTCATTCTCGCGCATTTTTTTGAACGACTTTCCCCAATCTTTTCGGGAAGCAGCGATTGGCTTCAATATAATACAATTCTTTTCTAAAGTAAGTTCCATAGAATCCGTGATATTATATTGCTCCAAAATAGTTTTGGGCAGTCGAATACCTTTTGAGTTCCCAATTGAAATAACGGCAATGTCCATAGTATGTAAATTGTAATTACAAAGTTATTACAATTTACGGAGAAAAATAGGCTAACTTAACTTTAACGATAAAATTTATCGCTGTACATCAATCTTGCGGATAGCGCTTCCTGTGACTGTAGTTACTTGTACGAAATAAATCCCCGATGCTAACGCTGTGGTAGAAATTACAGCAGATTTGCTTTGTGGATATGTATGGCTCAACACACGTCCTTGTACATCAAGAATAGCTACACGCTCTATAACTTCATTGTTGCTTACTTGCAAGCTATGTTTTACTGGATTTGGAAATAAGTTCAACTGATCAAAATTAGTTGTTGAAAGTGCAGATACTTCTTCAGCGCGTTTGTAAACACGTATGATTTCGGGCAGCACGATATAGTCTTGATAGAGAGCTTCCAAAGTAGCAGCCGATACTTGTACTTCGCGTACAGAGTCCATTGTCAACACCGGTACATCTACATAAAGCTTATAGCTACCCAATGGTACATTCAAAAAACTATAATCTCCTTGAGCGTTTGTTAGTGTGTGTGCGATGGGTTGTTTGCTGATTGCATCGGCCAACCACAAATGAACAAAAGACGCAAAGCCATCGGCAGTATCATTTTTAAAAGCCCCATTGCCGCTGAACACCGTGCCTGAAACTGTGCCTGGGCCTGTAGTTTGCAACAATTGGAAAGCAGAAAAACCATATGCTAGCGAATCGCAACTTAGGTTAACGATGTCTGCATCGCTCCACAAAAATGCGCTATCGTAGTAGGTAGGCACAGCTCCGGGGTGTAGCAATGTATCTAAGGCAATACGAACAATGTATGACGCAAAAGGAACATTCACAAAATAGAAATCACCGGTGGGGTCAATATTCGTTGCCGCAATTGGGTTAGCAATGGTAGAATCAACATTAAAACCTAAAAGCTCAACCACTCCACCTTGTGCGGATGCGCCTTGATAGTTCACATGGCCTACCACGTTTTGAATACCATCTTGAATTTGTAAGAAAACTCCGGAGTCAAAAATGGCATCTCCTGCATCCGCAATGACAATTTTGAGGTGATATTGCACACCCGCCTGAGCAATAAATGTAGCGGTAAGTGGTTTTGTATAACCATCAAAACAAAAGCCCAAGGTGGAATTTGTTCCATTCACGTAGTTTAAAGTGTCTTGCGTACACCCACCACCGTTTCCATAAATATTATTTAATCCGTAGTTGACTGTGTTGATAGCTACCGGAAAATTTGTGCCCGGTATTTTAGCAATGTTTGTAGTACTGCCGTTTGTAGAGTCAAATACAAAGAAACCAAAAATATCATTGAAGCTGGAGCATACATATTCAGGATACTCTTCCGAGCCAAA
>CANGXE010000236.1 GCA_947457525.1 Bacteroidota bacterium
AAATGTTTCTTCAACAACAAAATCTACGTTGCCGGTCACTTTGTTCAACACATGATGGTTGTATGAGCGAGTGATGCTGCTCACCACAAACTTGCCATTCACTTTTTCAGTTTCTATCACATTGCGTTCGTTCACCAACTGCCAACGAGTGTCGTTCGCATAGCGACTTTTGACATAAAATGGATTAGGAAATTTTTCAATCTCAATGCGCGTGATGGCATACGTTTCTTTCTCTACCCATATTTTTGCTTTCTCTAACTTAGCGCTGCTGCTCTCTTTGTATTGCAAACTGATGACGTATTCTGCTTGATTTTCGCTCACAAATTTTGGTGCATAAAAATCAATCATCTTTGGGTTTAAGAAATTATTTCTGTTGTAGCTAAATGGATTTTCTTTAAGTAAATCTACTAGGTGATCACCATGTTCATCGCCATTTGTTTCATAGTTTTCGCTTCTGCGTTGTTTGCGCACCGCCACACTCTCGTGAAATGAATACTGATAAATATTTTTGCAATTAAAGGCTATTTGCACATCGGCTTCCAGCAGGCGTACATACTTTCCATTCTCTTTGTGATACTGACGATACAAGCCCGATGAAATCAGCGAATCCAACAACAAGTTTTTCTTCATGTTCGTAATGGCTTTCAGCACCACACCACGTGCATTTTCTGCAATCACCACCACTTCCTCTTTAGCCAAAGCTGAACTCGCTAAATAAACCCGAAGCGTGTCGCCTTTTTTATAATTCAACAAATCTACCGTTTGCGGCAGATAGCCGATGTACGACACTTTTATCGAGTCTTTCAAATTTACTTTCGGCACCGGTATTTCAAAATAACCGTTGGCCTCGCTTAAGCCGCCAAGTTGTGTCCCATTGATTTGCACAGCCGCCATGTCCATTGGCGCATTGTTATTTTCTTTGTCGTAAACCACACCAATCACTAAGATATTATCTTGCGCAGTTGTCGTTATCGCTACACTCATCACACACCACAAAAAAAGAATTCGTTTCATATACCGATGTTTTTTATCTCATGACAAATATAATACCATAACGCTGCTTAGCTCGGTATTGATGTGTTGAATTTGGCAAAGTTTTGGTTTATCCTTGTTTATATAACTAGAAACATAATATGGAAGTAAAATCAATTTTAATGACTTTGTCTTTAGGCTTAGCGCTGAGTGCCTGTTGTGGCTTCCGAGTTTTCGTGCCACTTTTGGTGGCTGCTGTGGCTGCAAAACTAGGTTGGTTACCAACCAGTAGCGGTTTTGAATGGATGGGCACTTACCCAGCCATCATTGCATTTAGTGTAGCAGCTGTTGCAGAAATTAGCGCCTACTATTTTCCGTTCATAGATAATCTGCTCGACACCGTCACCACTCCGGCATCTATTGTGGCCGGTACTGCTATATCGGCTTCAACTTTTGTTGACTTTGATCCGATGCTCAAATGGACTTTGGCATTGATAGCGGGCGGTGGGGCTGCGGGAGTTATTCAAGCCGGCACAGGATTGATGCGTTTAGGTTCGTCAAAGCTTACAGCAGGTACGGCCAACCCGGTGGTGGCCACGGGCGAAAATGTGTTTTCTGTGGTGGGTTCTTTGTTGTCACTGCTTGTTCCTGTGGTGATGGCGATTGCTTTTATAGTGCTTATCGCCATTTTGCTTTACTACTTGCTGAGCCGCATAAAAAAAGCAGCTACCGGTTAAGATAGCTGCTTTATATAATTGACAGATAAATCAAGCTTACCAGCTTAAATCATCATCAAACTTTTTCATAAAATCATCAACAATTGAAGAATCGCCTTTTTTCACCGGTGCTTTCTTTTCTGTTTTCACAGGAGCATCCAGGTAGCTCGTTAATTTGTTTTCGCGTTTGCGAGCCGGTTTAGCGTCAGTATCTTTGAATGATGGTTTAGCAAAATCGCTTTTAGGTTTGCTGAATTCGCTGGTTCTTGGTTTGCTGAAATCTGATTTCGGAGCATATTCTTTTTTGTCGCCAAACGATTTTTCACCGTAAGGTTTTTTATCTCTGTCGCCAAATTTTTTGTCACCAAATTTCTTATCGCTGAATTCGCGTTTTTCTCCGCCTTCACGCTTGTCGCTGTATGGTTTTGAACTTCCAAACGATTTGCGTGGTCCGCCATCGCGGCTGCCACCTTCGCGACTACCGCCTGAGCGATTGCCACCAAATCCTCTTCCGCTTCCACCACCGCCATCTTTTTCTTTAGCGCGAGTAACTAGCGATTTTCCGCCTTGTTTACTTTTGCCAAAAATAGCTAATACTTGCTCGGCATCAGCCGGTGGCAAAGAGATAAACGAGAAATTATCGTAAACACGAATGTCTGAAATGTTATCTACGTTTATGTTGGCTTCGTCAGCAATAAACTGCGCCACTTTGTCGGCTGTCATGTTGCTGGTGTGTCCTTTCGCCACAAACAATCTTGCTTTGTCGCCATTAGAAGCCGAAGGTTGACTGCTCACTTTGCCTAGCTCTTGATAGTGCTCGGGTTTCAATGTGTCTTTCATCGAGTAGGCTAACACTGCGGCTAATATTTCCACTGCGTTGGCGTTGTCATCCAAAAGTTCTTGCGCCATTTCGGTAAAGTTAGCCGACACTTTCTTCTCTAACATTTGTACCAAATCAGTTTTCATTTTCATGGTTTTGGTGGCAATCACATCGCTCACAGATGGCACTTCTTCTTTTCTGATTTTTGCTTTCGCTATTTTCTGAATAAAGAATAAGTCACGCATATCTTGCGGAGCAATGATAGAGATGGCTGTGCCGTGTTTGCCTGCGCGTCCGGTACGACCGATGCGGTGCACATAAGCTTCAGGATCTTGTGGCAAGTTGTAGTTTACCACGTGGGTTAAATCGTTCACGTCAATACCGCGAGCGGCTACGTCTGTTGCCACCAAGATAGTAATTTTACGAAGTTTAAATTTCTTTAATATGTTTTCGCGTTGATTTTGCGAAATGTCTCCGTGAATGGCTTCGGCATCAAAACCGCGGTCTATCAACTTGCTGGCTACTTCGTCAGTTTCCATTTTAGTACGGCAAAACACGATACCATAAAACTCAGGCTCGGTGTCAATCACACGGCAAAGCGCAGTAAAACGATCCGCATTGCGCACTTCAAAATAGATTTGGTCAGTCAGCGTAGCGGTCAATTCTTCTTTCTTAATCTCCACTAGGTTGTAATCGCCCATGAAGGTTTTAGCCAACTTCAAAATTTGTTGTGGCATGGTAGCACTGAACAACAACATTCTGCGTTGCTCCGGCACACTTTTCAAAATTTCGCGTACTTCTTCTTCAAAGCCCATATTCAACATTTCATCGGCTTCATCCAATACCACATGCGATACATTCTCTAAACGCAAAGTACCTCTTTCGATATGATCGCGAATACGACCCGGAGTTCCTACTACGATTTGAGTTCCTTTCAACAAAGCTTTGTGTTGAATAGCATAACTAGCACCACCATAAATGGCTACTGTACTTAGTTTTTTGGTGCCTACAAACGAAGCAATTTCTTCAGCCACCTGAATGGCCAACTCACGTGTTGGACACAAGATTAAGGCTTGTACTTTTTTCGATTGGTCGTTCAGTTTTTCGATGAGCGGCAATCCGAAAGCTCCGGTTTTGCCGGTGCCGGTTTGTGCTTGTCCTACGATGTCTTTTTCATCTTGTAGCAAAAGCGGAATGGTTTGTTCCTG
>CANGXE010000237.1 GCA_947457525.1 Bacteroidota bacterium
AACCAAGCTCTTGTTTTGTAGCCGAGAATGTACATGGTCGGAACTACTAGCAAAGTGAGGAAAGTAGCCATCACCAAACCATAAATCATGGTCCAAGCCAAAGGTCCCCAGAAAGCTACGTTATCGCCACCAAGGTAAAAGTGAGGGTTAAATTCGCTGAAGAGTTTGGCAAAGTCAACATTCACTCCAATAGCTAGTGGAATTAAGCCTAGTATGGCAGCAGAGGCAGTAAGTATAACCGGGGTCATACGAGTGGCGCCACCGTCTACTACAGCATTTTCCACCGGTTCTCCGCGCTCGCGCAATTCATCAATAAATTCTATGAGCAAAATGCCGTTTCGGATAACAATACCCGCTAAGGCAAATACACCAACACCTGTCATCACTACTGATAGCTTGGTGCCCGTAAGTGTAAACCCAATAGCTACACCAATGAGTGAGAAGAATACAGTAGAGAAAATAATAATAGGTTTAACCACAGAGTTAAACTGCACCACCATAATCATTAGCATCAAGGCCAACGCTAAACCAAACGCAACCCCAAGGAATGCTCCTGTTTCGGCTTGTTGTTCTTGCTCACCGGTCATTTTCACATCATAGCCTTCGGGCAATTCTAGGTTAGCTATTAACTGCTCAATTTGTGGAATCACTTGATTTGCGCTATAGCCTTCGGTTAGCTCGCTGGCCAGAGTTACTACACGTTTTTGGTCTTTGCGATTGATAACACTGATTGTATTGTCATAACGAATGGTTGCAATGGAAGAGAGGGGCACTTGGCGGAATGAACCTGTGCTGAAATCCATATACGATATATTGATGTTCATTAGTTGCTCTACTTTTGCGCGATCTTCTGCGCGCAAACGCAACTGAATAGGCGCATCATCGTTGGCGTCTCTAAATTTAGATACTTCTTTGCCAAATAAAGCCGTACGTAACTCAACCGCTACTTGCCCAAGCGACATACCTTCACGCTGCATTTTTTCTTTGTCTATATCAATAATGATTTCAGGTTTGCTGATTTGTAAATCACTTTTCAATTCATCAATGCCTTGAATATCTGCCTTGTTAATTTCCACTTTTAAGGCTTGAGAAATTCTTTGCAACTCTTTAAAATCATCACCACTTACTTCTATGTTAATTGGTTTTCCAACTGGTGGTCCATTGCTTTCTTTTTCAACCGAAATTTCGGCACCTGCTACTCCGGTTTTGAATTCTTCACGGATTTTAGTCAACCATTTTGATGTTTGTACATCGTTGCGATCCGCATATTTTTTAAAAGCTACGGTTACTTTACTTTTGTTTGGTGTAGCCACTTTATCCGGATTTTGTGGATCTCCTGCACCCAAACCCACGTTGGTAATTACAGAGGTAACGTCTATATTTCTTTCACCAATAACTTTGTAAACGCGATTTTCGATACCGCGGGTGATGCTGTCGGTTACATTGGCATCTGTGCCCATTGGAAGTTTACAATATACATACACAAAGTTTGGTTCTCCGTTTGGAAAAAACTCAATTTGTGGTTTTGTGGAAAGATATACTCCCCAACTAATAACCAACAAAACTAGAGTAGCTAAAGGCACATAAATCGGGCGGTAGCCAATGATGAGTTTTTTGAGTGTATTGCGGTAAGAGTTAATAACCGTTGGCCAAATTTTCGTTTGCCATGCAGTGATAGCGCGGAATAAAACAAAGTGATAAAAGAGTATGACTAAAACGGCAAAAACCGAGAAGTTACCTACACCATAATTGCCGGTGGCATATCCGAAGATGGCCGCCAATGCGAAGAAAATAAAACCGTATAAATAATCTTTCAAGTTTGAGGTTTGGTTATGGTCATCCTTTTTCATGAAGCTAACCGCAAATACTGGATTCATCACAAAGGCCACGAATAGAGATGCTCCGAGTGTGATGATGAGTGTAATAGGCAAATTCTTCATAAATTTTCCAACTATACCCGGCCAAAAAAGCAATGGTATAAATGGGGCAAGTGTGGTGAGTGTTCCGGCTAGAACAGGGATAAAAACTTCACCGGCTGCATATTTTGCTGATTGCTTTATGTTATACTCATATTGATTGTAAATGCGATGCGTGTTTTCAATTACAACAATGGCATCATCAACAACTATACCTAATGCGAGCAATAGGGAGAAGAGCACCATTACGTTCATAGTCATGCCAAGCGTGGGCATGAATAAAAAAGCTACCAATGTAGTGAGCGGTACGGACAAACCAACAAAAAAAGCATTGGTGAAACCCATAAAAAACATGAGGATAAATACCACAAAAATAAAACCGAGAATAACTGTATTTAATAAGTCGTGTAGTTGAATACGTGTGTTTTCGGAGGTATCGCCTGTTACTTTTACTTGTAAGCCTTCCGGGAATTTTGTCTGCTTATAATCGTCCAAAATGTCATATATCTGATCGGTGGCATTAATAAGATTTTCGCCACTTCGTTTCACCACGTTTAGCGTGACTACCGGCTTGTGATCAAGCTGAGCAAAGTCTTGTTTTTCTTTGTAGCCATCGGTTACTTCAGCTATGTCGCGCAAGAAAACTGTAGTGCCCACAAATGAACGAATAATAATATTTTCAATGCTTTTGGGTTGCTTAAATTCACCGGTGACGCGTAGGTTTCTACGCAAATCATCTACACGCACTTCACCGCCCGATACATTTAAGTTTTCGCGCTGAATGGCGTTTTCAATATCCATAAACGTGATGCCGGCAGAGCTCATTTTGTATAAGTCAACATTGATTTGGACTTCGCGTTCCAAGCCACCCACAATGTCAACACGCGTAATCTCTTTCAATCCTTCTATGCGGTCTTGTAAGTCTTCGCCATATTTTTTGATTTGGTCAAGAGGTAAATCACCCGCGAGGTTGATATTCATAATCGGCAACTCGTTGATGTCAAATTCTTGAATCTGTGGATCGTCTTTCAAGTCGTTTGGTAAATCTTTTTTTCCCTTGGCTACGGCATCAGTTACTTTTTGCTTGCAATCTGCAGGTTTTAGATCGGTTGAAAACTCAACAGTCATGATAGAAACATCCGAAAGTGAATTGCTGGTTACCTTTTTGACACCGGTTAAGCTTTTAACTTGTTTTTCTATCGGTTTGGTCACCAAGTTTTCAATATCCTCAGGGGTTGCTCCGGGATAAATGGTAACTATGGAAATAGTGGGAACTACTACATCCGGAAACAGCTCTTTGGGCAAGCTGCGATAGACCATCAAACCCGCAAAGGTTACAATTAGAATAAATACATATATACTAGTGGCGTTGTTTATACACCAACTGGTGAAGCCTAATTCTTTTAAGCGTTCTGGTTTCATAGGTTATAGAATTAATACTTTCGTTCAGAAAGCGGTTAGTTAGAATTCAATTCGTTGTCCATCTACAATCTCGCTATAGCCAAACGTGATGATGTTGTCGCCTTCTGATAAGCCTTCTGTAATCACTGTGCGTCCATTATATTCTAAGCCGGTTTGTATGCTCTTTTTGCGAGCATACTTAATGCCATTGTTTTGTTCGGCTATCAACACGTACAAACCATCAGTTGATTTTTGGATAATGTTGGATGGTACAAGCAACACGTTTTTAAGTATCGCATCGTTAATACGCAATTTGGCAATCATGTTGGCTGCATATTCGTTGGATGCATTATTTAGCTTAACTTCAACATTAAATGTGCGTGAGCGTGGG
>CANGXE010000238.1 GCA_947457525.1 Bacteroidota bacterium
ATCTTACATTAATGACAAAAGTGCAGATTTGATTGCTTTTTATCGTCAAATCCGTTCTGCTGACTTTAAAAAGGAAATGATGAGTTATGTAGAGGCTTGGGAAGAAGCAAGCAGCTTAAGTAAGGCATTAATAAAATCTATAGAACATATTTTCTACGAATACTTACTAGGACAAAAATCTTTGTTGGAGTTGACTGATAGAGTGGAACTTTTTTTAAGTGCAAAATCTAATGTAAAATACCCTACTCTTTTCGCAGAAAGCACAGTTTTACGTCCTACAGATTTTAAGCAAGCCTTAATTGATTCGGTCAAAGATAAAGCCCGAAGAATCAAACGGATTTCTGAAAAAGAAAATCGCGATTTTGAGTTAAAAGAATTGGCCGACCACATAGAAACAGGTGTGAAGAGTGGGCTGTATTTATTTCTTCGAAAACTTATGAATGAGAATGCGATTGGGACTAAAATATTATCAGATTCCAAAGCTGTAGCTATTTGGTATTTTGTTCGTGAATTTTGTTATGCGTCCATGTTTCGATTTAATAGTAAGGGAGAGTTTAATATACCTTACGGAGGAATAGCTTACAACAAGAAAAACTATAGACAAAAAGTAGATTATGTTTTTGCCACTAAGGCAAAAAAGTTGTTTCAACATACCACGATTTTTAATGAAGATTTTGCAGATTTTTTCAAAAAAGCCAAGCCTCAGAAAGGCGATTTTGTTTTTCTCGATCCGCCATACGACAGTGAGTTTTCTGAGTATGATCAAAACGCATTTACTGCCAAAGACCAAGAGCGACTTCGCGATGATATATTAAAACTGAAAGCTAAGTGTATGGTAGTCATTAAAGAAACACCTCTTATTCTAAATCTGTATGCAGAAAAGCCATTTCATATTTTAACTTTTGATAAAACGTACACCTACAACGTGAGAGGAAGAAACAATCGCGACACCCGACATTTAATCATTTTGAATTACACCCCGCCTATTCTGTAGAATATGTATAATCAAATCAGTCCATTTATTTTTGACTGTACAACTTGCCCAACACGGTGTGATGGCTTGAGCAAGAATAATTATCAATTTGAAAATGATGTCAATTATTCAGATCAATACGAGCAAAAAATCATAGACCATATCAATTCACTTGAAGGATATGTAGCCTTCAAAACAACAGAACCCGGATTTCCCGACATTCAGATAATCAACCAAAAAGAGCAAACGATATCTTATCTTGAAGTAAAAGCACAACAGCGGACATTTATGGCAGTGGGTAAAGTATTACCTTTTTCAGGCTTGACCCCCTCAGAGACAATAGCTTTAAATTTAAGTGATTTGGTGCGATACATAGACTTACAAGATAAACTTGGACTGAAAATTAGTATTCTTTGGGTGCTCAGCAACAGAGCTTGCATGGTTAAACCCAATGAAACACTCTATTTTTTCCAAAAATTAGACATGTTGAAAAATATTTACAATGACGAAAAGGATAAACGAAGATTTAAACGAGCTTCAGGAGAGGGAGATGTTGTAGATGGACTGCACAAAGGAGTAACCGTAAATTATCATTTCAGTTTGAGGGAGTTAGATAGATGGGCAAGTCCTCTTTAAACAAAAGGTTTTCTAGCTTTGTCATAATACCAAAAATAAGATGTAATCTTTAAAAAGTTTTACTTGATTTTTTATGACACAAAAATGACAAAACTTTACTTTGTAAATTTGGTTTAACATTTATATTTGTCATTACCTAAACGCAAGCAATTATGAAAAAAATTCTCTTTTATGCAGCATTACCACTATTAATCATTGGTGGATTTGCTTACAACTTCACCTTAAATTCTTCTATTGGTGAGTTTTCATTAGAACACCCGGCTCGCAAGAGTTCAGCAGTTAAAGCCATGCGCGCTAAAGAAGCCATGGAATATCGCGCGAAACGTCTTGCTGATGAATATGGCAATATTAATCCAAGTTTGTATTTAAAGGCGGTTCAATCTGCCGATCAAATAGCCGCTACGTCTAGTCGTGCGGGTGCTTTAGGTTTAGAATGGGAAGAATTAGGTCCTGATAATGTTGGAGGTCGCGTAAGAGCAATACTTATAGATAAAAGAGATCCTTCAAACAACACACTTTATGCCGGTGGTGTTTCCGGTGGTCTGTGGAAGTCTACAGATGGCGCCAGCTCTTGGAAACGTGTTACGACTTGGAATGATTGGGTATCTGTTTCTTGCATCACTCAATCTACCGAGGGTACCATCATAATTGGTACGGGTGAGGGTGACGGTCTTGCACAATCTACTTCATCATCTCTTTCATCCGGAGCTATCGGAAACGGTGTTTATAAGTTGGATGCCAATGACGCTCCAACACAAATCACTCCAAATGCATTTACCGGAAATGTAATAAACAATAACAGTCCTTGGAGTTTTGTAAACCGAGTGGCTGTAAATCCTAACGATGAAAATCAAATAATGGCGGCTACGCACAGAGGTTTGTATCGCACTCTAGATGGTGGTGCAACATGGACAGCCATATCTGTTGCCGGGGTGAATGCCACAGCTGTATACCCTGATGTTAAATGGGCGAATGATGGGGTAAATATTTTTGCTTCTAGTGGTCAATTTGGTTCTTCTCGTTTTGTGCGCTCTTTGAATGGCGGTTTTTCTTTTGAGTTGGTGTCCAACTCAAATACACCAACATTCCCATCTACATCAGGTCGTATAGAAATCGCTATTGCGCCTACGAATCCGAACATAGTTTATTTATCTGTAGCTACTTCCAATGGTGGAACGGATAAGGTATTGAGAACTGCAGATGGTGGAGACACTTGGACAGTAATTGGTAACAAAGGGCCATTGTTTGATCCGTTCCTCGATCAAAATCAAGGATGGTATGACAACACTATTGCTGTTTCACCTCAAGATGTGAACAAAGTTTACTTAGGTGGTGTGGTGTTTTACACATGGAGTGATCAATCTGGATGGAAGTTAGCTGATGTAGGTTTGGGAGGTACGGACGATAATCCAAACTTCATTCACTCTGATAAACATGCTATTGTTATTGCTCAAAATAATCCAAATATCATGTATGTTGGCTCTGACGGAGGTATCTACAAATCTACAAATGCTGTTTCTGCATTTCCTTTCCCAACCTATTCTGCCAAAAATCGTGGATTTAATGTAACTCAGTTTTATTCAATAGCAGCCGGTGTAGCCGGTGAAGTATTGGGCGGCACGCAAGACAACGGTACACAATACATCAATTATAAAGGGAATACCAGAATGGCGGCTAAACGTTTAATTGGAGGTGATGGTATCTACGCTGAAATTTCTCATTTAGATCCACGTATTATGTTCGGGGGTGTTTATTTTGGGAATTTGCTACGTTCCGGCAACGGAGGTAGCTCTTTTGATGGTTTCTTTGATTTAAAAATTGATAATCAAGGTCATGTACAGCCGTCTACTTGTGGTGGCCAAAAAGATGCTAACGCTCAATTCATCACCCCATTCTATTTGTCTGAAACTAGAAACGCTACCGGTGGCTTAAAAACGGTGAAATTTGTTCCAACTCGAAATTATGATGCGGGAGAGGTGGTTACTCTACAAAGCAAAACAGCGAAAGCAACATTCCAATACGAATTTACTAGTAGTGTAGCTGAAGGAGACACACAAACAATTGC
>CANGXE010000239.1 GCA_947457525.1 Bacteroidota bacterium
TTGACATAATCAAAGGAGACGGTATCTTCCTCCACGTTGACGGTCACCTCTCCCAATCCGGCAATAGCAGACAACTTGGTGGTGATGGTGTTGGCACAGCCGTGGCATTTCAAGTTTTGGATAAGCAATGTAGTTTTCATAGCGCTAAGATTGTATGGCAAAGGTAAAGACAGATATCCTATGAAAAGATGATTTGTATCATATTGCTCCGAGCAACAATTAACATTTAGTCTTCGTTGCTATCGAGGCTATTTTTCGGATACAATATTCCCCAAACGGGGTTCACGTCATAGACGGAGCGAGCATATTTATTGGAGAGAATAATCACACAAGAGCTGTCTTGAATGTGGCGATAAAAAACAGTGTTGTTGCCGTGCCACCATCCGTTGTGATACACCAAGTAGGTGCTATCTGGCTGCTGAGCTAAGCGCCAACCGTAGCCGTAGTTTCGCTTGCCGGGTTTTTCGAAACTCCTCGGGCTGTAGGCTTCTTTCATCATTTCTTGCGAAAGCAATTTCCCTTCATAAAAAGCCCTATCCCAAGTAAACAGATCTGCTGCAGTAGAGTAACACCCTTTATCGCCCGTCACTCCGTCAAAACAATCATCATCTTGTATCTCCCACTTCGAATTGTAACTCTGCGCAATCTTTCTATCCAGCGCATTTTCGTGGTCGTAGATAAAGGTGTGCTTCATGCCGAGGGGTTCAAAAAAATTGTCGTGCATAAATGCTTTGAAGGCTTGTCCGCTCACCTGCTCGATGATGGCCGCCAACAACATATAGTTCGTGTTGCAGTACTCAAATCGCACATCGGGTTTGGCGTTGAGAGGCGGTTTTTGCGCTATCATATATTCTATCACCTCGCGGTTGGTGAAGTACTCATCACTTTTGCATTTGCCCGACAAAAAGTAAATGTAATTGGACAAGCCGGAGCGATGGCAGAGCAAGTCTTTCACCCGAATGCCGCGATAAGGAAACTTGGGGAAAAACTTTTGCAGCGTATCTTCCAAACCAAACATATTTTGCTCAATACACCACAGCGCTGCCGTGGCGGTGAGCGTTTTCGTGACAGAAGCTAACTGAAATGCTGCGGTGTCTTCCATTCGGTTCTTGGTGCGGTAGTCGCAGTAGCCAAAACATTTTTCATAAACCGGTTTTCCTTTTAGCGCAATCAACACGCTGCCGCTAAACCCTTGGCTGATGCTTTTGTTTTCGAAAAAAGTATCGAGCGAATAAAACATAGCTTTGCGGTTGGCGTCAGCCGTGTCTAAACCCACTTTCGCTACTTTAGCTTTGCGCTTAAAGAAATGGCGAGGCTTGTCTTGCAGAAAATAAAACAGGCCCCAAGCCACCAACACCAGCCCCAAGAGGGCCATCACTATCCGGCTTTTGTTTTTCTTTTTCACGCGGTGGCATAATTATTCAAAACATTCGGAATAAAAAACGAGCGATAATGGAGGCCAAACCGAGTTTCTTGTTTTCTGCCAAAAAAATTATCTTGCAATTTATAACCACTACATTATGAGCACAGAAAAAACATACACCAGCTTTTGGGAATTTTATCCTTACTACTTGACGGAGCATGCTCGTCCCATTAATCGCACCATGCATTTTATCGGCACGTTCTTCGTCATTGCTTTGGTGGTTGCCGCCATTGCCTTGGGGAAAGGTTGGCTCGTGGCGCTCACTCCGGTTTGCGGCTATGGGTTCGCTTGGTTCGGTCATTTTATTTTAGAGAAGAACCGTCCGGCTACGTTTAAGTATCCGTTCTACAGCCTCGGCTCCGACTTTGTGATGTTTTGGCACATCCTCACCGGACAAATCAACCAACGAGTGGATGATGCGCACAAAACCATTGGCGTCACCAACAAGTGGAAATAAACTAAGTCCAAAACCCTTGCCCCATGAACCTCGAAAAACTAGAAAAGAACACCCACGAAGCCATTGACTTTTGGATTGATGCGTATAAGCGCTATGACTTTGACCAAATTACCCAAGCACCTGCCGAAGGCAGTTGGAGCTTAGGGCAAATTGGCATTCACTTGTGGATGTCGGCCAAAGGTTTCTTTTTTAAGAATGCCGAAAAGTGTTTGCAGCAAGATGGAGTAGAGCGCGGCAAGGGAAAGAAGATTGCCGCTCATCTCATCTTTACGTTTCGCATGTTGCCGCCTGTGAAATATGACATGCCCAAGCAAGTAGCCGTGGTGCCCAAACAACCCGAGAGCAAAGAGCAACTCATCGCCAAGCTCGAAGTGATAAAAACCATGGCGAGCGCCTACATCAAGCGCATTCCTGACAGCGACCCGGCCCTCAAAACCAAACATCCTTTCCTCGGTCACTTGAACACAGCCGAATGGATAGAACTTTGCAACATTCACTTTCGCCACCACAAACGCCAAAAGGCGCGGCTCGAAAAACATTTCGGTTGGTCATAAGCCGCTTAGCTGCACTTTATCCTATATAAGCAGCCCTTGAGTGGTTAATCCTACTCGATTTACGGCAAAAGATTACTTTCGCCTATCAATTTTACGACCTGTGAAAACATTACGCTTTTCTATTGCCCTGCTCTTCGGTTTTTTACTGCAAGACCTCTCCGCTCAAACCAACGAACGCTGGACGCTCAATAAGTGTATTGATTATGCCTTGGAGCATAACGTAGCCATTCGCCAAGCGGGCATCAATGCGCAAGTGAACAAGAACAATTACACCCAAAGCTATATGAATTTGTTGCCGGGCATCAACGGCTCGCTCAGCAATGACATCACCAACGGACAACAATTCAGTTTGGCGGCTTTTAGAGTAGTTAACGAAACGACTACTACCTTCAACACGGTGCTGAATGCCGACCTCACTTTGTTTTCGGGTTTGCAACAAGTGCACAACATCTTAAAAAGTAAAAGTGACCTCACCGCTGCGCAATATGACATGCTCGATTCGCGCAACACGATGATCTTAAACATCACTACGGCCTTCTTGCAAATCATGCTCAACCAAGAGATATTGACCGTGGCAGAATATCAAAAACTGCTCACCACTTTGCAACGCGACTTGATTGAAAAACGCGTGAAAGCCGGAGCCTTGCCCGAAACTAGTCTGCTCGACATCGAAGCACAGATGGCCAGAGACGCATCGTCTATCACTTCTGCCAAAAACAGTGTGAACCTCGCCAAACTTTCGCTCCGCATGATATTGCAGCTCAAACCCGAAGATGCTTTTGAGATTGAATTGCCAACTTTGGTGAATGACATCAGCGATTTATTGGGTGAAAACACGGCCTACACTACTTTCCAAACGGCTGTGGTGAACCAACCGAGCATCTTAGCACAGATGGCGCGCGTGCGCAGTGCGCAATACAGCCGCAAGATGGCCATTGGTGCGTTGAGCCCTACCATTACCCTCAACGGAAGTTTGTTTGATTTCTACACGAACCAACAAAAAAGGTTCGATACACTAGCTTTGGATTTCAAAACTATTCCCATCAACGAGCAGTTCAGAGACCAGTTTAGAAAGAGTGTAACAGTGACCTTAAACATTCCCATCTTCAACCGCTGGCAGCGCATGACCAACATCGCGAATGCCAAATTGCAATACCAAAATGCACAACTGCAATTAGAAACAACCAAGAACAGTTTGATGCAAACCATCTACGAAGCCGATGCCAACGCCAA
>CANGXE010000240.1 GCA_947457525.1 Bacteroidota bacterium
TTAAACACTTATAATGACCCTTACTTAAGTTATTACAAATGGTTCTATAATGATGGTGGCTCGGGTTCTGCCCCTAATGATTCGCTTATTGTTACCTTAACCACAGGTTTTGACACCGTAATTATTGATGTCAGTGATGCCTCTTCAACCATGAGCAGTTGGCAGTTTAAAAAGATAAGAATTAAAGATTATGCTGCCTTAACAGCAAATATGCGAATTGAATTTAAAGCCATTGACAATAATCCCGGGCACATTGTAGAAGCAGCTATAGATGTTTTTATGGTAACAGACTCTGCATCTGCAGACACTACTACTGGCATTAATAATCTAATAGAAAAAATACAACTTAGTGCATCACCTAATCCATTTAAAGATGAACTGAATATAAGCGTAGAATTGGCTAATGGAGAATCTGGAGAACTAACCGTGACTAACGTATTGGGCGAACTTGTTTTTCAATCGACTAGAATTAGCGGTCGTCAATTGCTGAACATTAGAGAACAATGGACGAGTGGAGTTTATTTTCTTCAAATGAAAACAAACTATCAACGATCAGCTTCCCTTAAGTTGATTAAAACACATTAAGCCGGATGAAAAAACTACTTCCATTTTTTGCTTGCCTACTAGTTTCAATGATAGCAATGGCGCAAAAGAATATAGCATACAGAAGTAGTTTAAGTTATCCCAACATTCTATCAAACCTTTGGGGATATACCGACACAATCAGCGGTAAAGAATACGCCATTGTGGGTGAAGAAACCGGGTTGAGCATTGTGGACATTAGCTTGCCAGATCTACCGCAAAAATTATTTTTTGTACCCACGGACACTTCCCTTTGGAAAGAACCAAAAGTGTGGTCGCATTATGCGTACTGCACCAATGAAAAAGGAGGAGGCTTACTCATTGTTGACTTATCAAATTTGCCAGCCTTCATAAACTATACCAATTGGAGCGGAGTCCCCAACGAAAACTATACTAAATCTCACACGTTGTTCATTGATGAAAACGGCATTTTGTATCTCAACGGCAGCAACTTATTTAACCGAGGTGTAATTCTTTGCGACCTAAAACCCGACCCCCTTAATCCTCAGTATTTAGGCAAATATGATGATGCGTATGTTCATGATTGCTTTGCACGAAACGACACCTTGTATGTTTCTGAAATTTTAGATGGACGATTTTCTGTGGTAGATGTGAAAGATAAATCAAACCCGGTAGTGTTGGCGCGTCAAACCACACCTTTCTTTTTTTCGCACAATATCTGGCCGGACGACAATAATGATTTTGTGTTTAACACCGATGAAAAAAAATTTGCTTCAGTCACTGTTTATGATGTTCGCGATTTAGAAAACATCAAAGAAGTGGAACAATATCGTCACTCCGATTCGGATAGTTCTATTCCTCACAATACTTACTACAAAGATGGTTATCTCTACACTTCTTACTATCGCGATGGCGTGACTATAGTGGATGCGCATCGCCCCGATAACTTGGTAGAAATCGGACAGTTTGATACATCACCTTTTACCTCAGGTGATGGCTTCGAAGGCTGCTGGGGCGTTTATCCGTTTTTCAATTCCGGCAATATTATTTGCAGCGACAGAGAAGAAGGTTTGTTTGTATTGACACCCACCTTGACACGCGCTTGTTACCTGGAAGGCAAGGTGACTGATCAAAACACTGGTAACAATCTCAACAATATTCGAGTAGACATTTTGGGACATGAGCGCTTTAAATACACCGACTTATTTGGTCGCTACAAGACTGGGATTGCCGATAGCGGTTTTTATACGGTCCGTTTCACCGATTTTAATCAACGTTGCGCCACTAAGATAGTGAGCGGTGTGCGCCTCGACAAAGCGCAAACCACTATTCTTGACGTCACTCTTTCTTGCACCTTCCCTTCGAGTATCACTGAGATAAATTATAGCATAAAATTTGGTGCAGCCCCAAATGTGTTTTCACAAAATACTTCGCTTTTTATCGAACACAAATTGCCACAAGCCAACGGCTCGGTTTATCTATTTGACTCGAAAGGTCAATTGGTTCGTGAGTTGGGTATCAACACCGCTCGAACAGAAATTATAGTGGGCGATGACCTTCCTTCGGGTGTTTATTTCGCTCGTTTAGATTTGTTACCCTACACACAAACTATCAAGTTAGTAAAGGTTCAATAGAAAGTTTTATTTTGTAGAATGAAATCTACCGAAGCCAATTCACACTATCGTCATCTCGAAAAAATGAGCACGCTTGAGTTGCTCCAAAACATCAATGAGGAAGACAAGAAAGTACCTGCCGCCATCGAAAAAGCTATTCCGCAAATTGAACGCTTAGTAGAAGTGACCACCGATAAACTTTTAAGCGGGGGGCGTTTGTTTTACATTGGAGCAGGCACTAGCGGAAGATTAGGAATTGTAGACGCAAGTGAATGTCCGCCTACGTATGGTGTGCCGCAAGATTTGGTAGTGGGCTTGATAGCCGGTGGCGACTCAGCCATTCGCAAAGCTGTAGAGTTTGCCGAAGATAGTTGGACACAAGGATGGGAGAATTTGTTGGCGTATGAGATTAACGATAAAGACATCGTGGTGGGCATTGCGGCATCGGGCAGAACACCCTATGTAATTGGTGCACTAAATGAATGCAAGAAAAAAAATATCGCAACGGGCTGTATCACTTGCAACACTGAATCAGCACTTGCCGCTGCGGCAGATTTTCCTGTAGAAGTGATTGTAGGGCCGGAGTTTGTGACAGGTAGCACGCGCATGAAAGCCGGCACTGCTCAAAAGTTGGTCTTGAATATGCTCAGCACTTCGGTGATGATAAAAATAGGCCGCGTGGAGGACAACAAAATGGTGAACATGCAACTTAGTAATGAGAAACTGATTGACCGAGGAGTGAAAATGATTTTAGCTCAAAAAGAGATGAGCTACGATGCCGCAAAGGCGTTGCTGCTCGACAAAGGAAGTGTAAAAAAAGCATTGGATGCTTTGAACTAAGCAAAAAAAATCCTGTGAGAAAAGTCACAGGATTTAGATTATTGTCTTTTGTAGTCGTAGATTACTTTGTAACGCACTTATAACCTTGCACTTCATAGGCATCAATAGTCAGTTTTAAGCCATCTGCACCATCGGGAAAGTCTTTTGGACAAAACTCACGAACATCATTGCTGCCGAAGTCGCAAGAGTAACATTTAGAGCAAGAAGAAAACTGAACAGCAATAAATCCTAAGATTGCGACTGATGCTATAAACTTTTTCATAGAAGTATGTTTTATTTGAGGTCTACAAATTTGAAAGAAAGAAGTAGAATTCCAAAATTAATTGACATGAACATAAAATTTTCCTTTTCTGCAACACTTTTATTTTTTGTGCTGCTAGTGGGTGCGCAAACCGAAACTTCTAGCTATGGGCAACTACATTATATCAAACTGCCGAACGGCATGAATGCAGTAGTGATGCCGAACAAAGCGGAGAAAAAAGCGACAATTACTACAGTTGTTCGATTTGGCACTGTATATGAAAACGACACTATCCCCGGCTTGGCGCATGTGCTTGAATTGGGCATCAAAGAAAAGTTGCTAGCCGCCATAAGAAGTAACAAAGATGGATTGAACCTGCAAAACACCCAACTTAAAGCGAGCAGCACTTCTGAGCAAA
>CANGXE010000241.1 GCA_947457525.1 Bacteroidota bacterium
GGTAGGCGGTTATGATCGCACACCCACTGCGCTTACTGATGAGTTAGCTAAAGAAGGTATGGAGATAATTTTCGAAGATGATGTAAACAAAATGCCTAAGGAAGTTGACTTGGTGGTCTATACTCCGGCTATACCTGCCAATCATCAAGGGTTAAATTTTTATAGAGATAACAATTATGAGTTGCGCAAGCGTAGCGAAGTTTTAGGCATTATCTCAGCGGATAAATTTACCATTGCTGTGGCAGGTTCCCATGGAAAAACAACGGTCAGCGCCATGATTGCTCACATACTCACGCATTCTGAATTTGGTTGTTCTGCTTTTTTGGGTGGTATTGCAGTCAATTACAATGCTAATTTTATTCAGGGCTACAACGATGTGGTGGTGATAGAAGCTGATGAATTTGACCGTTCTTTTCATCGCTTGGCTCCTGATATGGCTGTGATAACCGCTGTAGATACGGATCACTTGGATATATATGGTACGAAGGAAGCCATTGATGAAGCTTTCATAACCTTTGCAGAAAAAATTGCCGAAGATGGATTTTTAGTGATTAAAAACGAACAGAGTATTCAAGATAAGTTACCTGTTTTAGACAAAGCGTTTTATTCGTTGAATGACGAAACCGCTGATGTGTTTTGCTCCAAATATTGGGTAACTGATGGGGGTTATCTTTTTTCATTGAGTTATTATGGTAAAGTAAGCACCGGTTGGCGATTAAACATTGGTGGTTTTCATAACATCGAAAATGCTATTGCCGCTATCACCATTGCCAAAGAATTGAAAATTACGGATGAAAAGATCAAAAGTGCACTGGCATCCTTCAAAGGAATAAAACGCAGATTTGAAAAATTGGTCGACAAGCCGAGTGTAGTTTACATTGATGACTATGCTCACCATCCCGAAGAGATACGTGTTTTGCTGGAGTCTGTCATTGAAATTTATCCCGACCGAAAAATCACTGCCATTTTTCAACCTCATCTTTTTTCTCGAACTCGTGACTTAGCTTCCGAGTTTGCCCAAGCATTGAGTCTAGTAGATGAAGTAGTGTTGTTGGATATTTATCCGGCTCGTGAGTTGCCTATGGAAGGCGTTACATCGGCTTTGATTTTTGATGAAATCAATACCGCTGAGAAAGTTATGGTGAGCAAAGACGAAGTGCTGGCTTATCTGAGTAATCGTCCATTGGACCTGGTGTTGACTATCGGTGCTGGCGATATTGATAAGTTGGTTAGTCCGTTGGCGACAATGTTGAGCGCTCGCTAAATTTTGCTGTCTTTCTTTTTGTTCACTCGTCCACAATTCAACAGTTTCTGTACACAAGTGGAGTGAGCTTTCCGCGCTAAGTGCTGCAAATTTGACGCAATACTAACGCTACGTGAAGAAATTTTTACGCATACTCAAAAAAATTCTCATCCTGACTTCGATTTTGTCCGGGGTGGTTTTGTTTGTAGTGGTGTTGAGCAGTGCGGCTGAAAAGAAGAAATCATTGACTGTAAAAAGCCTTGCTGTTCATGTGGACTATGAAAGTGGCATTAACTTTATTGATGATAAAGATATAACGGAACAACTTAACTCGCTGAGTGGAGGAAGTTTGTCCGGTAGGAAAATTGAAGCGGTGGACTGGCGCATTTTAGAGCATATTCTATTGAGAAATCCATACATAGAGGACGCGCAACTTTTTACAGACCAACAGCAAATTGCTCATGTTCAATTGATACAAAAGCGTCCAATTATTCGTGTAATAAACAGTGACGGTGTTAGCTATTATATAAGCGAAAATAACGAGCGCATGCCTTTGTGCGATAAGTTTACACCGAACGTACCCATCGTGCTCGGACAAGTTGAAACACTCAATAATCCTCAACGCGATAGTTTAGTTCAACAATCAGTTTTTCAGTTTTTCTCAGTGGTTAATCAAGATAGTTTTTTGAGAGCGTTGGTCGATCAAGTGGTGGTGTTGGAGAATGGAGAGTGCAATGTGATACCTCGCACCGGTTATCATATTATTCGTTTTGGAAAACCAAATTCAAACACCAAAGAGAAGTTTGAGCGATTGAAAATTTTTTATAAAGAAGGCTTGAGCAAAACTGGTTGGGAGGCTTACAAAACCATCAATTTGAAATTTGACAACCAAGTGGTTTGTGAGAAAAGAGACACGATTTAAAACATCAATAATATAATCAACATGGCAGTAAACCACACCAAAGAAAATCCGATTATTGTCGGCCTCGACATCGGAACAACAAAAATTGCAGCAATCGTTGCGAAGCGCGATAAGTTTGGGAAACTCCAAATCTTGGGGGTTGGCAAAGTGCCTTCTCATGGTGTTTCACGTGGCGTGGTGACCAACATAAAGCATACCACGGAAGCTATCATTGACGCTGTGGCAGAAGCAGAACGTCTGTCAGGGTTTAAAGTGACATCAGTGTATGTAGGTATTGCCGGTCAGCACATCGCCAGCAAACAAAGCCGCGACATCTACACTATGGATAATCCGGACGAAGAAATCACTCGCATGGATATTCGCCAAATGATTCAAAACATGAATCGTATTGCACTAGAACCGGGTGAGAGAATAATCACTGTGTTGCCGCAAGAGTTTTCAGTTGATAATAATCATGGCATCATTGACCCGGTGGGTATGTGCGGCTCACGTTTAGAGGCAAACTTCCACATCATTACCGGAAAAGTTTCTGAAGCACAAAACATCAAAAAATGTGTGGAGAAAGCCGGCTTGAAAATGGCAGGTTTATTCTTAGAGCCATTAGCCTCTTCTGCGGCTGTGTTGCATGCTGATGAATTAGAAGCAGGCGTAGTGTTGGTGGACATAGGTGGCGGAACAACAGATATCGCTATCTTCAAAAATAAAATCATTCGTCACACAGCGGTTATTCCTTTTGCCGGAAACATCATCACCGAAGACATCATGGAAGGTTGCAAACTGTTGAAGCCACAGGCCGAAAAGTTGAAGACTTCATTCGGCAGTGCATTGCCGAGCGAAACACATGAGAATGAAATTATCTCTATCCAAGGCATTGCCGGTCGCGATCGCAAAGAAATCTCAATGCGTACGCTAGCGCACATCATCAATGCTCGTGTAGAAGAAATTTTCACTTCTGTACATTTCGAAATTAAGAGTTCGGGTTATGTAAATTCTTTGAATGCCGGCATCGTAATTACTGGTGGTGGCTCGCAACTGAAACACTTAAAACAATTGGTAGAATACACCACCGGATTGAGCGCAAGAATTGGTTATCCTACTTCTTATGTGTCAAGCAACAACAAAGAAGAATATAAGCACCCGTTATTTGCCACGGGTCTTGGCTTGGTGTTGGAAGGTTACAAATCGTATGATGACATGGATATGCCGGAACGTCTGGAGTTTTATCCGGAGTTGTACATTGAGACACCGGAACCTCAGCCGGTGGCAGAAGTGATAGAGACTGTCGTTGTTGAAACACCGACTTCTCAAACTTCGCCAATCAACACCGACGAATTGATGCATGAAGAAGTGGAAGATACACGCCACGTTGAAGTGATTATGCACGACAAAAAGCAACCTAAGCCGGGCCTTAAAAACTTGTTGCAAGACATGGAATATAAATTCAAAAAATGGTTTGTGGATGACGATGCCGCAAAAGGCGACTTCGACA
>CANGXE010000242.1 GCA_947457525.1 Bacteroidota bacterium
CGCGTGGCGAACTTCGTACCGTACTACTCGCCTTCGTTCATTGCTCTCTTGGTCGAGACCCTCAATCCCTTTGAGCACGACCTCAAGGTATTTGTGCCAAAAGAAGCGGAGTAGAATTAATTTAAGCAAGTAATGATGATAATTGCTCAACCTTTCCACAGGTAAAAATGTTAAGGATTTCGAACATTTGTTTGAAAATGATATGTTTGAAATCAATATGAAAAATTTTCTCAGCCTTGGGTTGGCTTTATTTACCCTACAGTTGGCAAATGGTCAGCAAGAATGGTGTGCCGCATCACAACTGATGCAACAAAAGGCTCAAGAAAGTCCGCAAATGGCGCAACAGTTTGATGCTTTTATTCAACGCTTCGAACAGTTTGGTAAAGACTACAGGAGCGGAGCCTTGGAGAACGACAATCGCGCCACCGAAGCCACGGGTATATACATTCCTGTAGTGTTTCACATTATTCACAATGGAGATGCAGAAGGCACAGGAGAGAACATAACAGAAGCACAATGCTTGTCGCAGATAGACGCCATGAACAAACATTTTAATGGGCAAGACCCACTTAATGCAAGTGTGCCGGCTCCGTTTCAAAGTTTAGTAGCCAACGTGGGTATCAATTTCTGTATGGCGAAGTTTGATCCGGACGGTAATCCAACTAACGGCATCACTCGTCATCAATTTCCGAATGCCACTTGGGATGATCAAAACACGATTGATGCCACCTTGAAGCCCTCTACGATTTGGGACAACAAGAAATACTTGAATGTATGGGTGGTGCGCATGGGTGGAAGTTTGGTGAGTACTGGAGGTGGAGGTGTGTTGGCGTATGCTACTTTTCCGGGTTTTGGTCCGGCAAGTGAAGATGGTATCGTAGCGAGGTTCAACACTATCGGCACCACAGGAAGTTTATTGCCGGGCATCACTAAAGGTAAAACCGTGAGCCATGAAGTAGGCCATTGGTTGGGCTTGTTGCATACTTGGGGATTTAGCGCGGGCTGCGGAGATGTTGGCGATTTCATAGACGATACTCCCGACCAAGACGACCAAAACTTTGGTTGTCCGACATTTCCTAAAGTGTCTTGCCCCAATGCAGCACCCAATGGAGATATGTTCATGAATTATATGGATTATGCTGATGATGATTGTGCCAGTATGTTTTCACTCGGACAATCTGCTCGAATGCTAAATACATTAAACACGAACCGTGCAGAGATTAAGAATAGCGCGAGTAAATGTTTTTACTCTTTAGACGCAGCTGTTGTAAAATTACAGTTGCCGATTGACACTATTTGTTCTTTATCGTTCAGTCCACTTGTGACTATTCAAAATGCGGGCGTAAGCCCATTGACATCGGCCAAGATTTATTACCAAATAGATGGCGGCACAGTGCAGTTATACAACTGGACAGGCTATTTGGCTTCGCAAGAAACTGCCAACGTTTCTTTGCCTACACAAAATGTGTTGGAAGGTGCGCACACATTTGATATCAGCATCGGTGGACCAAACAATCAGTTGTCGGATGATTTTTCGGGTAATGATAATTTGAATACCCCATTCTATGCTTACGATGCACAAGCAGAAAATCAGTTGCCCTACACACAAGATTTTGAAGGGGCATTTACACCCGTCAACTGGACCTTAATCAATCCAAACAACGACATCACTTGGGAGCAATCAACTATTGCCGGAGGATATGGCAACAGCAACTCTAGCATGAGTATTAATAATTTAGGCTATACCACCAATCCGAACAAAAGAAGGGATGCCATCGAAACAGTGCCGTTTGATTTGACAGGTATCGTTTATCCGGAATTGAAATTTGATCTGGCTTATGCTAGACGTGACTCGGTGCGCTCCGACTCATTGAATGTTTATTACAGTTTGGACTGCGGCAGCAATTGGATTAAAATATTTGTACAAAGAGGAGCCGACTTAGCAACATCTTCCAACCAAACTGCGCTGTTTATTCCAAGTCCATCCGAATGGAAAACAGTGAAGTTACCTTTACTAAATATTGTGGGTCAAAACAGAGTTTCTTTCCGTTTTGAAAACGTGACCGGATGGGGCAATGCCTTGTATATTGATAATATCAATTTAGCGAATAATATATCGCTGTCTATTCCAAAGCAAGAAAAAGTAGAAGTGAAAATCTTCCCTAACCCAGCGCAAACCATGGTAGGTATAAGATTGCCTGCTGCACATCAATTTACAACGATTAGTTTAGTCAATCAAATCGGAGAGAAGTTAGAAAGTCTTTCGATTAATGACAATGCTATCATTATCCCTATTGACAAATACAGTAATGGCATTTATTTTATACAACTAACGGGTGCTTCGGTACTTCCACAAACAGAAAAATTAATCATTGCCAAATAGTCAGCCATGAAAAATATTATTGCCATTCTACTTCTTATCTCTTTTGGTGTACAAGCACAACAAAAGATAAATCGTTGCGCCTCTCATGACATTGTTGTCAATCGCAACAATCAAGAGCCCGGTTTTGCCCAGCGCATGAATGACCGCTTCGATTACCTAAAATCAATTGCCACAGAGAACAAAGCCATCCGTGCAGGGGAGGATACACTTTACAGAATTCGTTGCGTATTTCATGTGGTGTATACTGCCCCGGAAGAGAATATTCCTGACTCCGTTATTTTCTCACAGATAGAAGTGCTGAACGAATGTTATAGACGCACGAATGCAGATACTGTAGTGACAAGAGAGGTGTTCAAACCATTTGCGGCTGATACTAAAATTGAATTTTATTTAGCCACCGAAGACCCTGATGGTAATCCAACTACGGGTATCACCAGAACAGTAGGAGCGCCCACCGGTTTTCTTGGGTTCACACCATTTGGTGATGAAGTAAAAGCAGCCGCCACAGGCGGCAAAGATGCTTGGCCAACGGATCGTTATATGAACATATGGGTATGTAATGTACTTAACGGATTTGGTATTTTGGGCTATGCATTTCCACCTGTAGATGCCCCCAATTGGCCGGCTAACTCTACCGCAGATTCTGCTAAAGAAGGAGTTGTGCTTCACTATCCGGTGGTCGGTCGCAACTTCTCTGCTCCGATTGACCCAAGCGTAGCTGCCGGTAAAAGTGCAGTGCATGAAGTAGGACATTATCTAGGGTTGCGTCATATTTGGGGAGATGGCGATTGCACAGAAGATGATGGCTTAGCTGACACTCCGGATGCGGCAGATGCCAATCAGCAAGCTTGCGACACCACATTAAACACTTGTACTGAATCGCCTATCGAATATCCGGACATGATTGAAAATTATATGGATTATTCGGATGATCGTTGTTTAAATATGTTTACTAATGATCAAATAGGCATTATGCGTGCCAGCCTACAAGGGTCACGCAGAGGTATACGTGATGCAGTAGTTATCAGCAACGTGAAAACATTAGATAATATTGCCGGACTTCGGGTGTTCCCAAATCCTACAACAGGGCAAGTCGTGATGACATGGACGGAGCAACAATTGAACAACGCAGCTATCGAAGTATATAATGCAATGGGCAGTTTAATTACTTATATTGATGGCATTCAATCTAACAAAGCCATCATCGATTTGAGTTCGTTTAGCAATGGCGTTTACTTTGCAAAGTTGAAAGGCGACAACAAGGTAGCCG
>CANGXE010000243.1 GCA_947457525.1 Bacteroidota bacterium
AAGGTGGATAGCATCGTCTGCCTCTAAGTTGGTAAACACAATGTAATCATCATCTTTTTCCGCTTGCACTTTGTTGCCGTCTTTTTTGAAGATTTCGGCTTTGTCAATAATCAAGCGTTGGCGATAGCTGTTGTAGCCGATGGAGTATTCCTTCCAAGTATCAATACCATTTTGGTTAAACACTTTTATCAGCACTTCGGTCTTTTCCTCTGTAGCACCTTCAGGATAAACCACACGTTGAATTTCGTAGTGCAGAATTACGCTATTGTCGTCCGGGTAGGCAGAAGCAGGTTTTGAATTTTTAAAAATCTCATAAGCATCCGACTTTTCGAAGTTCTCAAACAAATCTTTTTGCTTATTGATTTCTCGTAATTCTTTACGAGCATCATAGTTGGTAGGGGTGTAGTAAATCGCTTTTTGCAAAGCCGTTTTTGCTTCATCTTCTTTGCCTAAAGCTTTTTTAATCTTCGCTTGGTCATACCAATAACCACCAATGTAAGGCGCAAACTCCAATTGCTTCTCCACATAAACTAGCGCATTTTCATAGTCTTGTTGCTCGAAATAAATGTCAGACAAGTCGCCATAAAATCCAATGCTATACGGCACGTTTTCAATTCGCTGTTTGTAGATTTTGATTGCGTCTTCTTTTTTGCCGAGTTTGAAATAGTTGCTTGCCAATGTCTGCAACACGCGGTCGTTATAATTGCGCTTCAAATAATCACTTAAAAACTGATTGCCTTTTTTTAAGTTTTTGTTAGTAGATACTTCCAATTGATAATTGAGTGACATAATGTCGAAGTTGTCGGGATATTTGGCGTATAGCGAAGCGGCCATGCCGGCTATCTTGTCGTATTGTTTGCGGTTAGCCACCAAGTTTAACTCCAAAATATCGGTGTATTCGTTTTTGCCGTGCAATTCAATGTAGCGATTGAGTAGTTTCTCTTTTTCATCAAAATCTTCTTTCTCGTTGGCTTCATCAATCAATCCTTTGATAGCATATTTACTATTTGGGTCTTTAGCTTTTATCTTTTCGTATTCTTTGGTAAGGTCCGTCACGTTTTTGTCGCGAGCATAAGCTTCAATCATTCGCTCGCTGATGAAAGTGCTTTCTGGTGCTAACTCTTTTGCTTTCTTTAATGTTTTGCGTGCTTCATATACTTTATCGTTGCGTAAATACACTTCTGCCAATATGATGTAGTTGATTAAGCTATTAGGGGAAGCTGCAATCTTTTTTTCGAAAAATTCTTCTGCAAAAAAGGTGCTGGTGGTTATGTTGTATTCAGCGGCCTTCGTGTATGGCTGATAGCTCGTGTTGTACGTCAAGCCCGAAATGTTTTTACCTTCTTTGTCCGTTACACGGATCATGAAGTTGGCATTGTCAGTTTCGCTTTCACCTATCTGCACCAATACGCGGTTGAAGCCTTTATTGAGTTTCACATTGTTGATGTAGATATCCATATCACAATTGCGCTCCTCGCTGATGTTTGTCACCAATTTTTCGTTTACCCAAATCTTTAATGAACCCGAGTTGCCGGAGCGGAAATACACTTCTTGCTCGGCAGGGCTATTCAAAAATGTTTGTGCATACATGATAGAATTGCCAATGGAGAAATAGTAATTGAAGTCAAACCAACGATCGCTGCGCACATGTGGCGGTTTAAACCATTTGACATCAGCATTCACTTTGTTTTTAAACACGGCATCTTCTTTAGGGTTGGCCAACACACCAAAGTCTTTATTAAAGCCACTGCCCGAAGTGTTGTCGAACGTGCCGACAATCTGCCAATCATTGATAGTGCCAAGTTTGGCGTAATAAACAGCCGCTTCTTTAAAATTGCCTTCTGCTTCATAGTGTTTTGCCAATAGCGAGTTGGCCATGGCGGCCAAGGTGCTGTTGTTGTTTCCATCTCTGGTAAGTGAGTTCAATAGTGCTAATTGTGTATCTGACTTTTTACCATAGCCATCAAATACAATGGCACTGCTCCACAAACCGTATAGATATGGAGCTGAGTTATCGCTTACCGCTGTAAATGCTGTAAAGTTTTTAAATCCATCTTCATTTTCTTCATTGGCCCAGTTCACCAACGATAGTGCCAATAGTGCTTCTGTTTTAGTGTCGTTGCTGTTGGAGGCTTGCTGAAACAACTTTTTTGCCTCCGGCAATTGGTTCTTGTTGAATGCCGCCCAACCTTGTTGGAGTGTTTCTTGATTGGCGAAGGTAAATTGGCTGATAAAAATGACAATCAGCAAAGCAAGACCTTGTTTCGATAATTTCATGGATGGATTTTTTGTTTTGTAGAAAACGAATATATTAATTGCAGTCATATTTAATTGACTATAAACTAATCATGTTAACGCTGCTTCACTTGCCTTATTTGCCCAATGACTATTGGTTTAGCATTTTTTTGAAAAGCGAGGAGGTGATGATAGAACAAGAAGAAAACTTTGTGAAATCTACGGATAGAAATCGATGCTCGATAGCCGGAGCTAATGGAGTGTTGTTGCTCACCATTCCGATCAAAGGCGGGCGAGATACTCATCGATTGTACAAAGAAACACAAATAGCTATGGTATATAACTGGGCAAGTCGCCATTGGCAGAGCATTCGCTCGGCTTATGGTGGCGCTCCTTTTTTTGAGCACTATGCTCCTAAACTAGAGCCCTACTTTTTACGAAAAGAATATACTTCACTTTTTGCCTTTAATCAAGAGTTGGTATTGGTTATTTTAGCTATGCTAAAGTTAACAAAACCGATCACCTACACGGACAGCTACCAACCGATTTATGAAGGCATCAACGATAAAAGAAACTTGGACTTTAGGCAAGCTGCATCAGCGGTTAATTTCCCTCGCTATTATCAGCTTTTTGAAACGCGAAACGGATTTCAACCAAACTTGAGTATCATTGGCCTCATCTTTCACCTCGGCCCACAGGCCAAAGATTATTTATTGCAGTTAAACACCACTTGACATGGACATTGGAAATTACAACATTTTGGAAGTAAAACGCAGATCAGAAAATGGGTTATATCTCGTTGACGAAGACGAGGTAGAAGTTTTGCTGCCCAAAAAGTTTGTGTTGCCGGCCATGAAAGAAGGTACGAAAGGGAAGTTGTTTGTATACAAAGACAGCGAAGACCGTCTGACGGCTACAACCCAAAAACCAATGCTAGTAGTAGGCGATTTAGGTTACTTAACCGTAAAAGAAATTGCTCCTATTGGCGCTTTTCTCGATTGGGGTTTAGATAAAGATTTGCTGTTGCCCTATTCGGAGCAGCTCGCTCATGTGCGAGCCGGTGAGCGCATCATGGTGTACGTTTTTCTCGACCGTGCCACAGAGCGCGTGGTGGCTTCTACCAACTTAAACAAGTTTATCAAAAATCGTGAAGTTGAATACGATTTCAATGATGAAGTGGAATTGCTCGTGGGCGAAGAAACGGAGATTGGTTACCGAGTGGTGGTGGACAAGCGCCATTGGGGGATGTTATATAAAAGCGAAATTTTTGAACGTATAGCCACCGGGCAATACCTGAAAGGCTTTGTGAAGAAAGTGCGCGAAGATGGCAAAGTGGATGTGGCGCTTCAAAAACAAGGAATAGGTGCCGCCAAAGAACTCACTGAAGTGATTATAGAATGGATG
>CANGXE010000244.1 GCA_947457525.1 Bacteroidota bacterium
TACATGGACAAAACAGGCCGTAATGGACTACGCGTTGGCGACATCATCAGTCCCGACTTCAAAAAATTATATGATGCTATTCGTCAGAAGCACATTAAAATGTTGTCGAGCTATGATTTTGAATATTCGCTTGACGAAGTAGAAAAACCATGGTTAGAAGCCATAGATTTTGTTCGATCACTCAATTTAATTGATTCTGAATATTATCTCAATGATATGTTAAGCCAAGGCAAATCAATATTAGCCGAAGGCGCTCAGGGAACAATGTTAGACATAGATTTTGGTACTTATCCTTATGTTACTTCGTCCAACACTATAAGTTCCGGTGCTTGCAATGGTTTAGGCATTGCTCCCAATAAAATCAAAGAAGTTATTGGCATTGCTAAAGCCTACTGCACACGCGTAGGTAGCGGTCCTTTCCCTACTGAATTGAATGACGAAACCGGAGAACGCATCCGTAAAATTGGCAGCGAGTTTGGTGCCACCACCGGTCGCCCTCGCAGATGTGGTTGGATAGACCTACCGGCTTTGAAATATGCCATTATGGTGAACGGAGTAACGCAGATTGCCATGACCAAAGCAGACATTCTGAACGATTTTGAAACCATCGAAGCTTGTACTGAATATAAAGTCGATAACCAACTAAGTCGTAATATTCCATTTGATATGTGCGGTGTCACTATCGAACCTGTCTATCAAAAAATAGCAGGATGGCAAACCGACCTTCGCGCATTTAGTCAATACAGCGAATTACCAAGTTCATTTACTGATTACTTGAAGTTTGTGGAAGGCTATTTAGGTGTAGAAGTTAGCATGATTTCTACCGGGCCGGAGCGCGAAAAACTAGTCTTCAAAAACATTTAACTCGCTATACTTCCGAAGCCAAACACTTCGGAAGTTTTGTTTATGGCAGAAACCACCACCATCACTCTAACTGATGTGGCTACCTTTAAGCAAAAGGCGCTACAGTGGGCAAATTATTTCCCAACGGTTTGTTTGCTGGATAGCAACAATTACCCACAGTTGAGTTATTCTACCAAAGATTGGGAACTGGCTGTGGATGCTATTCGACAAATTTCTACTGCAGAAAATTCTTTAAAGCAACTAAAACAATTTCATACCGAAAGTCGCTCCACTATTTTCGGCTATTTGACTTATGACCTCAAAAATGAACTCGAAGATTTGCAGAGTATTCATCAAGATAGATTAGGTTTCCCTGCGCTTCATTTTTTTGAACCGAGATATGTTTTAAGTATTCACGGAGATAAACTTACTGTCAATAGAAATTATCCCGAAACAGTTGAGTTGGTCGAAATGATTAACAAAATAGACCTAAACCAAAATCATTCGCATTCATCCATCAAGCTAACTTTACGAACAGATAAAAGCACTTACTTGAAAAATGTAGCTTCTATTCGTGAACAAATTATTGCCGGAGATTTTTATGAGCTAAATTATTGCAATGAGTTTTTTGCCGAAGGTGTTTCACTTTCTCCAACTACTGTTTTTAATTCATTGAATAATAAAGCCTCGGCACCTTTCAGTTGTTTTTATAAACTAGAGGACAAGTATCTTTTATGCGCTAGCCCGGAGCGTTTTTTAGCCAAAAATGGGACTAAAATAATAGCGCAACCTATAAAAGGCACGGTCAAAAAAGGGCAAACTGAAGAGGAGAATACTGATTTAATCGAACAACTTCAAAATGATGAAAAAGAACGAGCTGAAAATGTAATGATTGTAGACCTTGTGCGCAACGACCTCGCAAAAACAGCAAAGCCGGGTAGCGTAAAAGTGGAAGAACTTTTTGGCATTTACTCCTTCAACACGGTTCACCAAATGATTTCGACCGTTGTGTCCGAAGTGAATTCTAATGTACATCCGATAGACATACTCAAAGCAGCTTTCCCCATGGGCAGCATGACAGGCGCACCTAAAGTGATGGTGATGCAAACAATTGAACAATATGAAAATTTTAAACGCGGTTTGTACAGTGGCGCAGTCGGCTACATCACTCCAGAGGGCGATTTTGATTTCAATGTAGTTATCCGCAGTATTTTATACAACAGCAAGAATAAATACATTTCCGTTCCTGTGGGTGGTGCCATCACCTTTGATAGCATAGCTGAAAAAGAATGGGAAGAAATTTTGCTCAAAGCTGATTTGGCAAGAAACGTGTTAAGTATAGATTACCAATAACTACAGTCAAAAAATAGATTTCAATAAAATGAGTTTATTGCAAACATTAATATCAAAACCTAGAAAAGTTTTCCTTCTTGATGGATTTGGCGCATTACTATCCGCCATTTTGTTGGCCATTGTCATCGCTCCGAACGAAACCTTATTTGGTGTACCACTTACTACTGCTAATGGGTTAGCAATACCTGCCATTTGCTTCACCATCTACTCTCTCGGATGTTATACTTTAAATCCCAAATCATGGCCCACTTACTTACTAATTATTGCTGTAGCAAATTTACTTTACTGTTGTTTAATTATTTATATCCTGTTTAGTCAAAGCTTATCCACTACTCTTCTAGGCAAAGCCTATTTTATCATAGAAATTGTAACAATACTTTGTGTTGTTGCCATAGAACTATTGACTATAAATGAAAACCGTAGTATATAACCAGAGTGTAATAAATAATCTATATAAGAGTTTACTATTGAATTCATTAAATTTTACTTTACTTCACCTAGATAAACAAAACACTATGATTAAAAAAATAACTCTCATTTTTAGCGTAATTTTTGTGCTTGCATCAACTTTGGTTCAAGCACAGTATTGCGGTGGCTCCGGAACAAGCGTATGCGTTCCACCTACTTCATTACCGGCTGTAGGGTTCTACCCATCTTATGACAGTTTACCTTGTGCACAATTGAGTTCCCCTTTCGACCAAACCATTTATTTTTTGGCACCAACCACCGTAACTCAACAAGGCAACACCTACCCCCTAAACTATATTCAAGTAGACAGTATAGAAAATTTGCCTTGTGGTCTTTGTTGGAGAATGGGCAATGTACAGAACCGCGTGAATGGTGGTGCTACAGCCTGCGTTCGAATAACAGGTACCACCAATGACGCAATCGGGCAATTTAAACTACGCGTTATTGTAAGCGCTAATGTGCAAATTGCCCCTTTTGTTCCGCTCACGGTAAATAACCAAAATGCGGAATCATTGGGGGTAAAGTATTGGATAAAAGTAGGCACCCCAAGTTTTTGCCCTACGGTAGATACAACAGCAATAGGAAACACAAAATCTACCATTGGCACAACGAGCGCACCTACGATTACCGCTCCTGCCGCATTCTGTGGCGGCCAATCAGCCACCATCACTGCAAATGGCACTTATGACAATTATGTTTGGTCCAACGGTGCACTGACTCAAACGATCAACGTGACACAAGGCGGTACTTACACAGTTACTGTTTATGACAACTGTGCATCAGCCTCAGCTTCGGTGAATGTGACACTAAATAACACTTCAGTAAATATTCAAGCTAATGGTCCAACAACTTTCTGTCAAGGCGGCAGTGTAACATTAAATGCCGGCACAGGGTACAGTTCTTACATTTGGAGCAATGGGGCCACATCTTCTTCTATAAA
>CANGXE010000245.1 GCA_947457525.1 Bacteroidota bacterium
AAAAAAAACCGGTACACTCGCGCTGGAGTTCTGCTGTGCAGATGGGCATGGGGTGCAGCTATAACATCACCCCAAAGTTTGATATCACTTTAGTGTCGCAATACATGTTGCATCTTGGCAACGAGCTGCACGCCCACCCTGAAGCAGACGGACACTTACACATCGAAGAACATAAAAATGCGTGATGGGAAGGCCACTTGCTTTTCACCCTTTCTGTTAAATATAAATTATTGAAACTATGGAAACCAAAAGCCTAATTGCCGCAATAGCCGCTAGCCTATTTCTCGCCTCTACCACCACAGCGCAACCCATCGTGCAGCAGCGCAAAGGCAACTTCCGCGCCCAAGGCAACATAGCAGGCGCTTACCTCTTTCAGCAAAAAATTTTTATGCCCTATCTGACAGGTGACATGGATTTGTTTTTCGACAACCATGTGGCGCTGGCCGGCTCGGTGTGGGTATCGCTGCCTATCGGCAAAATCAAGAGCGGACTGAAACAAAACCATGCCGTATTCGGTGGCATAAATTACCATCCGCTCAAAAAAGGCCGATGGGATCCATATATTGGTCTAACACCCGGAATAGGATTGGTACAAGCCGAAGAAACCAATGGCGAACTAGTCACGCGCACCCGCCTATCACCCGTGCCCTTGCTCAGCGCCTCAATAGGCTGCAATTACTACATCGGGTCTATCTTCAATTTTTTCGTCAAAGCGCAAGGCGTGTCGGGGCAGTTTTTTAAAGTGGAACACCGAGCCATCCGTCTAGACGACCTCCGCCTCACGGCTGGCTTGGGGTTCAACTTTCAGCTTTGGAAACCGAAAAATATTAGATAAATATTGATGGGAAACTGGGCGAAATTATTTAACCAATTAAAAAAGAAGCACCCCGTTTGGGGTGCTTTCTTGTGACTTATATAAATATGCAGTTGATTTACTGTTGCAGTTTGTCGAGCGGTTGCAGTTCTTTCTCCTGCGGAGCATCGCTTCCTTTCTTCGCTTTCTTTTCTTTCGGAGCATCGTTGACTAACGAAACGCCCGTTCCGGCTTTCTTGCCGCCTTTGCTGAAATCAAACAATAGGGAGAAACGCAATGTATTGTCCAGCGGATTGCGTTGAATAGTGGTCGGAATAAGGTAAGAGAAATTTAAACCCACCACGCTATATTTCACCATCAATCCGGCTGTCAAAAACTGACGTCCACCCTTGGTGCGCGGCTCGTAGAAGTAACCAAAACGAACCCCAAACTGGCGGTTGTATAAGTACTCTGCGCCCACTCCAATGGTGAACTCGCGCATCTCTTCGCTAAACCCGCCCGGAGCATCGCCAAACGAGGTGAACATGCCGGCAATAGACGACTGCTGACGGAAGTCTAAGATACCATCCGCACCACCGTTCGGGCCGCCTTTATTATCTATAGTATCAGGTGTTGGCACCATCAATTTATTGATGTCGGTATAAATACCAAACGAGTTGTGTTTGTCTAAATCGAGCGTGTAACCAAACCCAATACCCAAGTTAGTAGGGATGTAGTCACGCACCACATTAGATGTGTAAGAAATCTTACTGCCGATGTTAGAGATGTTCATCCCCACGCTGAAATCGTGTACCAACTTATTGGCTTCGTTTTCTTTAAATCGCTTGTGAAAAAACCAAGAGATATCGCCCGCTCCGGCATGTCCTGCGCGGATGAGGTTACCATCCAAACTCTGCCCACCGGCCAAGTTAGAGTAGATGTAACGCAATGAAGCGGCAATGGAGAAATACTTACCCAACTTGCGCGCATAGTGTGCATCAATCGCAAATTCATTAGGTCTAAACTGACCGGTTTCTTGTGCATTAGCATCGGTAAACGTGATGTTACCCAACGAGAAATAGCGCATAGACACCGAAATGGTTTGCATTTCTTTTACTTTGAAATAGCCATTGATGTTGGCCAAATAAATATCATTCACCAATGATTTTAACCATGGGCTAAACGTCACCGCAAAACCAAAATCTTTGTCGACAAACGCCAACTTGGCAGGATTGAGGTAAATGGCGTTAGCATCGGGGTTTTGGTAAAACGGGTTGCCATAGCTTGGCGAGGCAATGCCCACATCGCCCATGCCGCCTGCGCGTGCATCGGGTATAATTCTTAAAAATGGGACGGCTGTGGTGACAGTGTTTATCTCTCCGGCTACGGTGTTAATCGTTTGAGCTGTTGAAGTTTCAGCGCCTAACACAGCAAAACAGAAACTCAAAAACATCAATTTCTTACGCAACAAATAATTCATAATAGGGATTGTAGGTTAAAAATAAGTAGAACTGCAGCTATAATCAAACAATTTATTTTAACAAATGGATACCAAATCTATCGTAAAACTACCAACTTTTCAAACTTATGTGCAGTATTTCCTTGCGAGTCGCGCACTTGTAATTTATATACATACACGCCTTTGCCTATCAAATCACCATAATCATCGCGCCCGTCCCACGTAATATCGTCCACACGATAACCCTCACAGAAAGTTTCGGTTTGGAGACTTTTAACGAGTTTTCCGGCAACGCTATAAATCTGCACCACCACTTTGAGGTCATCGCAGGGGCGATTGTGCTCAAACATAAATTGAGTACGTGTAGTAAATGGATTAGGATAATTGTACACATGATTAAGCGCCAACTTAGCACTCGAAGCCACCACAAACTCTGAATACTCTTCAGATGAATTGTTGTGAATATCCCAAGCCTTTACTCTCAAGGTGTGTTTACCATCCGCCAATTTGCTGAACGGATACTTCACTTCACCACGGTTGAACGTGTCAAGTGCACTTTCGTAATAATCATTGAGAATAATAGCGTTTTGCGTGTTTTCGTCTAAGATAGCGGTGATGTCGTGCCCCACTCCGTTGCCGGTGGTGTTGATGCCGGTTTCATCTTCCATCACGGCCAGTAAAATAGGGTTAGCATCGGTCATGCCACCAAACACAAAGTTGCGATCGTTCATGAATATATCCACCTTCGGCCCTAAACCGTCTGCCAAGAAACTGTCTGCCGAGCCACCAATGACAATCTGTTCGTTGTAACCATTAGCATCTACACCATTGCCATTGTCTGCATAGTAACTAATGCGACCAAGGCCATATTGGTAATCAATATCTTTGGGCACAATGAACGTGAAACTAAAATCACCATTCGTCACGCTAGCCTTTCCTTTAAACAACAAGTTTTTATACAACTTAAATGTAAGAATGGAGGGAGCATCATTACCCAATGTTTTCAAAGTAGATACTTTATCATACACCACCGGGAAAACGACCCCGTTAAATGAAGTCAACTTGTTACCGTTGTCATCGCGCACTTCGCCACGAATGGTCACTTGCGATAGTGCTTTCAAGGTGTCGTTGTTGAGCGCTAGGGGTTTGTTGTTGACCTCGGTGGTCACCACATTGTGTTGAGGGTAGTTGAGTGTCAACGCAGGGTCACCCAATAAGGTGAACTTGCGCATGTTCACTGCATCAAAAGTAGCTGTGTTTTTGGAGGTAGACATGATTTCGCCCATGGTCGGGAAACGACCTTCGTAAGGCAAAAACAAATACTCCAGCGC
>CANGXE010000246.1 GCA_947457525.1 Bacteroidota bacterium
AGAAGGATGGCGTTTGGCCCAACAAGCGGCACTACTTCTATACCACGCTTGTGGGCGTGGGCCACCAGGTCACTGCCCGGGTCGGCTATGCAAGGACTGCCGGCTTCGCTGATAACTCCTATGTTTTTGCCGATGGCAATGTCTTTTAAGAGCGTGTCGTAACTAACGGCCTTGGCGTGTTTATCCATTTCGTGGATGGTGACCTCGGTGTCGAAATTTTTCATAAACCCGATGGCGCGCAGATACCTCCGCGCAGTGCGTGCTTGCTCCACAATAAAGATGTCGAAGGTTTGCACCACGTCCTTTATTTGTTGGGGAATAATGTTGGGATTGTCTTCACCCAAAAAAGAAGGAATGAGGTATATTTTACCTTTTGTCATGGCAGGGGTTTAGGGTTGTTGGGGTAGAGCCGGCTCTACGGCTGGTACTGTTTCTTCGGGTAAGAGAGGTTGCGAGCAATCAAAATTGACAGAGAAAGTGGTGTCGGAAGGCAAGGAGAAATCAGCGGCAGAAACTTTGAGCACGCGGTCGTTGAACACGCTGCGCAAAAAGCCGCCCACGATGGGCAAAGCACCCGTGCCGCCCGCTCCGGTGGAGTTAGAAGCAAAGTGAACACTCGGCTGCTCGAAGCCCACCCATGCGCCCACCACGATGTCGGGATTATAGCCAATAAACCAAGCATCGGCATTGCCTTGAGTGGTGCCGGTTTTGCCCGCCAACGGCATTTGCAACCCGAAGCGCGAACGCAACTTGGTGGCGGTGCCTTTATTGATAACGCCTTTGAGCATTTCCGTAGTTTGATAGGCCACGGCTTCGGGTATGGCTTCTTTGTGTGAGCCACCAAACGTGGCTAAGACATTACCATCTTTGTCTTCAATGCGAGTCAAGAAATATGGGCGGCTGTACGTGCCCAAATTGGCAAAGCAAGTGTAGGCGCCCACCATTTCGAAAAGGGAAATGTCGCATGTGCCCAAACAAAGCGAAGACACCGCTTCGAGCCTACTTTCTATCTGACACCTCCGCGCAAAATCTACTAGCTGTTGAGGATCACCGAGGTCGCACATGATGCGAGCCGTTATACGATTGTCGGAAGCGGCTAAGCCATCTTGCATAGGCACCATAGCGCCAGCCGGCCATTTGTCGGTGCCATCAGGGTTCCATGCACCATCGTTTCCACCACAATCGGGCGGAAGATAAGGAATAGGCGTGCAGGGCTGATAGTTTCGCTCAATGGCCAAGGCATAGAGAAAAGGCTTCATGGTAGAACCAACTTGGCGCTTAGTCGATTTCTTAACGTGGTCGAGTTGGAAGTAACGAATGTTTGGCCCGCCAATCCAGGCTTTCACTTGTCCGTTTCGCGCATCCACCGCCAAGAAACCCACTTGTATGATCTGCAAATAATAACGCAACGAATCTAGCGGACTAAGGACAGTATCTATGCTAAATGCTTTATCGCCTTTCCAACTAAAAATGGTCATTTCGGTTTTGGTCGCAAAGGCTTTTTCAATCTCTTTGTCGGACTTGCCTTCGGCTTTCATGTTTTTATAGCGCTCAGTTTGCTTCATCATTTTTTCAAGCAATTCGGGTTTGGCACGCGAGCCAAATTTCCAAGGATCTTTACCTTTCCATTCTTTAAAAAACGCCTCTTGCAAAAAGGTTAAGTGTTCTTTCGTGCTTTCCTCCGCATACTTCTGCATCCGCGAATCGATAGTGGTAAACACCTTCAATCCGTCTTCATACAAATTCCACTTGCGGCCATCGGGGCGAGGGTTTTTGTCACACCAAGCTTGCAGCTCTTGACGAATGTGTTCGCGCATGTAAGTAGCTGAACCTTCGCGATAGTCTGGGTTGTGAAAATTGAGTTTGATTTTTGTGGCTGAAAGCTTGAGGTACTCGGCTTCGGTGATGGCTCCGGCTTCTTGCATTCTGCGCATCACCAGATTTCTGCGCTCTCGGGCACGATCTTCATGACGCTTTGGGTTGTAGTAAGAAGGACCGTTAAGCATCGCCACTAGCAAGGCGGCTTCTTCAGCTTTTAGTTCTTTGGGTGTTTTGTAAAAATAGGTAAACGCTGCTGTTTTTATGCCATACGAATTGTAACCAAAACCGATGGTGTTGAAATAAAGGTTGATGATTTCATCTTTGGTAAAGGTGCGCTCCAATTTGGCAGCTAACACCCACTCTTTCAACTTCTGCGACATTCTGCGCAAAGTACCCGCCCGATTAAAATCATCGTGAAATAAGTTTTTGGCCAACTGCTGTGTGAGCGTAGAACCTCCGCCCCCTTCTTGCCCCAGCATGCCGGTGAGAATAATGGCGCGAAACAGGCCTTTCAAATCGATGCCGGAGTGTTCATAGAAACGTTTGTCTTCTGTAGCCACCAAAGCTTTTACCAAATAAGGTGAAAGTTCATTATAGGAAACTTCGATGCGATTTTCAGTGTAATAGGAGCCAATAGTTTCGAAATCGGCAGAGTAGATGGTAGTGGTGACCGCACTGCGCGGGTTTTGGATTTTTTCCAAATCAGGCATTTCGCCCAAAAGACCATAGCTCACGCCAATAAAAAACAAGACCACAAAAAGGACCACACTCCAAAGCACAATTTGCACCCTACGAAATACACTCCAAAAATTGTTGGGATTAAATTGTTGCTTGGCCATAATTAACTTGCGTAAAAATAGTCGGTTGACTAAACTTAAACGCAGGATGGAAAAAATTAGGCTAACAGTGAAGTAAAAAATGAACTAAGAAGCAGACAGAACTACTTCATATCCTTTTGCTGTACATAAGCATCGAGCGCCAGCCAAAAGTCTTCGCCATATTTTCGCACCAATCCATCTTTCACAAACTTATAAACCGGCACTTGAAGCGCCTTGCCATTATTGCAAGCGGCTTTGCAGATGTTCCAACGCTCATAATTCACCGCGTCATAAGTTTTATGTTTCGTAATGCGAATAGGGTATAAATGGCAGGACACCGGTTTTTTCCAATCAATCAAACCATCGTTATAGGCCCTTTCGATGCCGCAAATCACCACGCCATTTTTATCGTAGTTTAACCACGCGCAACCTGCGCTGTTTTTCATCAGAGGTGTGCAATATTCTTTGTTCTCTTTCACTAGCGTGTACTTGCCCTCTGCCTCTATAGTCGCAATGCCTTCTTCGGTCAAGTAGGGTTTCACTTTGTCGTAAATCTTGTCCAAAATTTCCAATTCACTTTTTTCAAGCGGTGCGCCAAAATCACCGGCTATACAACACTCGCCTTTGCAGGCATTCAGGTCACACACAAACTGTTGCTCCACCACATCGTCACTCACTATCACATCATCTATTACTATCACGCTGTCATTTTTTATTCTGCCACGAAATAGACAATTTTATAGAAAATGAGGGAAAGAATTTTTGTGCATCGAGCGATACACTATTTTCGATTTTAAATTTATGGTCGTGCGATATCTCTTATCTTCTCTCTTTCTGTTTGTTATTTCGTTCTGCTCTGCGCAATACAATGCCTTGCTATGGGAGATTTCGGGCAATGGGTTAAAAAATCCGTCTTACCTCTTCGGTACGATGC
>CANGXE010000247.1 GCA_947457525.1 Bacteroidota bacterium
CTTGGCCGGACATGAATGGACAACTCTTGCCATCAGCCTTGGTTACCGAAAAACCTACTATTGCCGGCTTTGTAGAATACAACGCACAAGACTTTTGGGGACGCACTTTTATTCAGTTTATTCATCGCACTACGGCCTACATTCTAGTGAGTTTAGTTTTTTGGTTTATGCTTAAATCAAAAGGCATTTCATCTGACAAAACATTTTCATTGGGCTTAAATTTATTCCCATTAGCGGTACTGATTCAAGCGCTAATTGGCATCGTCACAGTGATGAACTGCGTGGGCAAAATTCCGGTGTTTTGGGGGGTGATGCATCAAGCCGGAGCTATGTTTTTAATCGCTGTAACCATTTTTGTTATTTTTCATTTGCGATTGAGCTCTACTAGCGCCAAAGCCTAGTACAATTCGGCATTGAAAAAACAAATATGAAAGAAACCGTTTCTTCTATCAAATCGGTGCTTACTCCGGCTGTAATTATAGCCGCTTTGGGCTACTTTGTTGACATTTATGATTTATTGCTTTTTAGTGTAATCTGGAAACCCAGCTTACGCGACATTGGTGTTTCGCCACAGGACTTACTCGCCACCGGTGAATGGCTGATTAACTTGCAAATGGCCGGGTTGCTTATTGGCGGCATCTTGTGGGGTGTGATGGGTGATAAACGCGGACGGCTTTCTGTTTTATTTGGGTCAATAATTACTTATTCTTTAGCCAACTTGATGAACGGTTTTGTAGATGAAGTTTGGCAGTATGCGTTGCTACGCTTCATAGCCGGCATTGGATTAGCCGGTGAGTTAGGTGCAGGGATCACGCTCGTTTCCGAGTCATTGCCCAAGGACAAACGCGGATTAGGAACTATGCTCGTGGCGGCAGTAGGTGTGTCAGGCGCGGTGTTTGCCGGATTGATGTGGCGATTTTTGAGTGATAATGGAGCAGATATTTCAGCTTGGCGTACTTGCTATTTTATAGGTGGAGCATTAGGTTTAGCTTTACTCATCTTGCGGATTAATGTTTACGAGTCTGGTATGTTTACTCAACTCGTTGAGAAGGACGTAGACCGAGGCAATTTCTTTCGATTGTTCAATAACAAAGAACGATTTATGCGCTATATCTATTGTGTATTGGTCGGAATTCCTACTTGGTTTTCAATTGGCGTATTGGTTACTTTTAGTCAAAGCTTTGCTGAAAATATGGGTGTAATTGGGACAGTTGAATCGGGCATTGCTATCATGTTCGCCTATTCCGGAATAACACTGGGTGATTTTAGCTCCGGCTTTTTAAGTCAGCTATTGCGCAGCAGACGCAAAGCTTTGCTTACTTTCTTACTTATAACTGCAGTTGGTTTTCTGCTCTATTTTAGCAGCCATGGCCGCAATGCTATGCAGTTTTATTTCATCATCGGGTTTCTTGGTTTTGGCACCGGCTTTTGGGCCATCGTAGTCACCAACGCTGCAGAACAATTTGGCACCAACCTAAGAGCTACAGTTGCCACTACAGTTCCTAATTTTATACGTGGTTCTTTACCGCTACTCATGCTACTATACAAAGGTTTGCAAATCTATTTTACTCAATGGCAAAGCGCTGTCGCTGTCGCTGTAACTTGCATTATCATACCACTTTGGGCATTACAACACACCAAAGAAACTTTTGGTAAGGATTTAGATTATATTGAGTAAGTTCAAAAAAACATACAATTAAAGAACCCATCCCGGAGACCGAAAACTTTCGCTACTGAACACAGCCACTTAGTTAACTTTCTCCCGGATTAGTTCATATATGTTTGAGCAACTTTTGTACTACAAATATCACTTCCCTTTTTTAACTCAAAGTAAACATACGGCTAAGTTTAAGCAAACTTATGCTCTTCACAACAGTTTAAAAAAATAAAAACAGCTATTGTCTTCCTTAAATAAGTCAACAACAGCTGTCATATGTTTTACTAAGCCTTAAATTGATTATCGCATCGGTTTTTAAAAAGTGAAAGACAACTGGATGCTATACGTACGATAGTTTTTCTCACTTTGCACAATTGCGTCTTTTGCTTTTTGATATTGACGCTCTACACCCGGCAAATGGTTTTGGTAGAAGATTGTGTTTTGTGCGATTAAGTCACTGATAGTGAAACGAGCTATGGCACGATCTTTCATAAACTTCTGACTGATTTGAAGATCAAGCAACGGACGGAAGTTTTCGTACCAACTTGGATTACCCACTTCTCCAATAGCATAAAGACGATGGCCGGTTTGGTTGTAAAGCAAGGTTGCACCTGTTTTTGTTTTTGAGTGCATATAGCTCAGGCCTAAGTTGATAATATAAGGGCTTTGACCTTGCATGTTACGCTTGGATTCGTCACCGCTGTTATTTTTTACGTTGCCGATGTTAACGCGCGAGTATATGTAAGCTAGGTTAGCCACAAAAGTCAAATCTTCCAACTTAGGGCTGATGAAATCAAAGTTTTTACGCACTTCTATTTCAGCTCCTACTAGATTAGCTGATTTTGCATTGCTATAAACGAACTGTTGTACACCGCCCGCTGCCAAAGTTGTCAACTCAATGGTATTGGTGAAATTCTTGTAGAATATACTTGCACTAATGGTTTGTCCTTTGCCAAGGAACCATTCGTAACGCAAATCGACATTATGTATAAATGTTTGCAACAAGTTTACATTGCCTGAAAGATTAGCATCGCGTACAAAATCATAGTAGAAGAAAGGTGACACCTCTCTAAACTCCGGTCGGCTCATGCTTTGACTGTAAGATGCACGCAAGTTCATTGTTTCATTAAGGCTATAGATTAGATTTATAGAAGGTAACACCGGAAAAAGTGGTTTCACATTACCCAAGCTGTCTGCGTTATATGCTCCGCTGAAATAGTCTTTTATATAAGTACTATCTTCTTGTGCTGTTTTGATGATAGGTGGACCATCGGGGTTGTCGATGATATCAAAGCCAAATTTGGTGGGCGCTGTCAACTCTTGTCTGAAGCTTTCGAAACGGAAGCCCCAAACCGCCTTAAAGCGCTGCGTGATTTGATTTTCCATCATCACAAATGCAGCATGTGTTTGTGAACGAGCAGTGTATTGGTCGGTCGGGAAAGCTACCTGATTCAACATCAATTTTCCGTTTTCAAAATTTTCTTGATTAATAATGTTGTCCACGTTCAAGTCACGCAACATGGTGTCATTTTGATAGCTAGAGTTGGTATAATCGAAAAACAAGTTTCTAGCAGTGAAAGTACGTTGGCGATATTGATAGGTATAGCCAAACGAAACTGATTGTTTTAGCTCTTTAATCTTGAATGGAATTAATACATCAGTACCCGCATTGTAAACGCGCTCCGCCATATTGCTGTGGAACATGGCACTCAACTTAGGGTCACTACCGCCATTTTGAATTTGGTAGAGAAAAGGCGAGGTTGTGGTGTTGGGGCCACCTATGGAATCACTAGTATAAATACGCTCGTAGCTGTAACGAATAGAGTTGGGTTGCTCGCGGTTGGCCAATGTGATGCCTCCATTCCAACGCAATTTGATCTGACGATCGCCAAAAAGATGTTCTCCGGTCAA